>CAZKZR010000081.1:0-9530 GCA_964557245.1 uncultured Anaerolineaceae bacterium
CGTGGCGATGCTGTTCGCCGACTTCCTGGGTTTGGAATATGTGTCGGAGCGGATGTAGATCTACTCCACCGACGTTGATGAAGCCGCGCTCACGGTCGCCCGTGCCGGTGTTTACACCTCGAAGGCGGTATCAACCATCCCGCCGGAAACGCGCGAGAAGTACATAGAGGGGGCAGGCAACCGGTGGGTGGTGAAGCAGGAGCTGCGCCGGTCGGTGATCTTCGGCCGGCACGATCTGCTTCGCGATGCCCCGATCGGCAAGCTGGACCTGCTGGTCTGCCGCAACGCGCTCATGTACTTCAACAGCGAATCGCAAGAGCGCGTAATCCCGCGCTTCTTGTTCGCGCTGAATGAAGGCGGGGTCCTGTTCCTGGGAAAAGCGGAATCGTTGCTGGTGGCACACAGCGGCTTCGCGCCGTTGGACGCACGGCTTCGCATTTTCAGCAAGGTTTTGCCCGGTGATACACGGGAGGGATTTGGCGGTGTGCTGCCCGGCCCCGGGGAGACGCCGCGCGCGGGCAGCCCGGTGGAACCCGACCGATTGCGGGCCATCGTGCTGGATGCCGACGGCGCTGCCCAGGTGATCATCGACCCCGGCGGCACGATCGTGATGATCAACGCGGCGGCCCGACAGCTCTTCCACCTGACTGCCCGCGACGTGGGCCGGGGAATCCATGAACTTGAGCTGTCGTATCGGCCGGTGGAGCTTCGTTCGATTATCGAACGGGTACGAACGGACCGGCGGACGGTGATTACGAGCGACATAAAGATCACGGTTGGGCCTGAGGAACGCTGGTTCGAGGTTCAGGTGGTCCCACTGCTTTCTGGCGACACGCTGATGGGGGTCCGCGTCGCGTTCGTCGACACCACGGTGCACAAGCGGCTTCAGGGGGAGATCGAGCGTTCACGGGGCGAACTGGAAACCGCGTATGAAGAGCTCCAGTCTTCGAACGAGGAGCTGGAAACGACGAACGAAGAGCTGCAATCGACGGTCGAGGAGCTCGAGACCACCAACGAAGAACTCCAGTCCACCAATGAGGAACTGGAGACGATGAATGAGGAACTCCAGTCCACCAATGAGGAGTTGGAAGCCGTCAACGAAGGCATGCGAGCGCGAAGCACGGAGCTCGACAGCGTCAACGAGTTCCTGCAGTCCATCTTGCGTAGCTTGCGCTTCGGGATCGTGGTGCTGAGCCGAAACCTGGACGTCGAAGTCTGGAACCTGCAGGCCGAGGACCAGTGGGGCCTGCGATCCGAAGAGGTGCGGGGGCGTTCCTTCGCGAGCCTCGACCTGGGACTGCCGGTGGACGCACTTCTCCCTGCTGTGCGCGAATGCATCAGCGATCCGACGCATGAAGGCGAACTCTCAGTGAAGGCGATCAACCGGAGGGGCCAGCGCGTGAATTGCAAAGTGAGCATTGTCCCGAGGAGCAGCGACGGGCGCGGCGTGCTGGGAGTGATCCTTTTATTAGAGACACATGAAATGGCCGCGACGGAATGATGGCGTTAGCGGAGAATGACCTTATGCGGATAAATCCTGAGCGAGTGATCGCGGCGCATCACCGCGAGTTGGCACGGGCGGAAGCACTGGTCGAGCGCGCGGGGGTGGTGGTCACCGAGGCGCGGTCCACGTGGGTAAGGAGCCTGTCTCGTCCTCACCGGCTCTGCGATTTCGTTCGACGGCCGACGGTGGGAAGCGGAGCCTTTTCCAATGACAGCCGCTTCCTCGGCACGGTGGTGCGCATCCATCCATGCTGTATTGAGATTAGCGGAGCCCGCGGACAATTTTCGGTCGTCTCGGCCTGCGTCTCCGCCGGCCCGTTGAACGTCGAGGTTTCGTGCCCCGAGTCCGCCGTTCGGGACCATGGATGCCCGGAGCACACGTCAGCCTGGAGGGCTGCGCAGGCCGGCGCCGAGCCCGTCGAATTCAGCTACCTGGACCGTGAGCTATTGCTGATGGTGCTGTTGGACGCGAACGACAACACGATGGCCCACCGGTTGAGCCTGCCGGTATCAGAGATTCGGCAGGCGTTGATCCGGCTCGCTTCCAAATTAGGGGCCGAAGGTCGTGATGGCCTGAAAGGCGTGGCGGTTCGGATCCTTGGCGCACGAATGGCTCTGCGGCCAGGTTTCGCTGTCAACGATTCGGAGGGGCGTTTTGTAGGCGCCGTGGGGCGAGTGCAAGAGGACTGCTTCGAACTCCGCCGGCCCGAGGCCGCGCCCACTTGGCTCGTGTATTCAGCTGTGCAGCGGGCTGCGGCTTCGACCGTCACGCTCGTTTGCCTGAGCGGCGAGTGGGACGCTTTGAGGTGCGCCACGCACTCGGTCTAAAGCTCGCTGGACGCTTTTGCCATGGGGAACTCTAGTCGTCCGGAGTGGTGCTGGGCGTTGATTCGCGCGGTTCGTTTCCGGATTCGGGTTGCCGAAAGAGGGACCTTGGGTCACCGACTTTAGGGCCAATTGGCCAGCGGCGGGCGCGCGGCGGCCCTCCAAACTTCGGCGCATGGAAACGGAGGCAGTTTTTCTCGAAACGGACGCGAGCGGCGGATGGCGAGCCTCGACAGGCCGCAACCAGAGGGTGCCTGTCGGGGATTCGAACGGCGGGGTCGCGGAAGCGATGGAGCAACTTCATCTCGCGTTTCCCGACCGGTTGGTGGTGGTGCGCGGACCGAAGGCGCTCGCGATTAGTGGGTCGTACGAGTTGCTACTGTCGGCACGTCAAGCCCGGTGGGATGCCGCTGAACGCATCCAGCAATCGAAACTGATGCTTGGTCATTCCGCGGTCCGGCTTCGCCGCTCCCGCGATGTGCTCGAGGGCTGCATTTCCTGGGCGCTTGGGATTGAGCCGCCCGCCGCCCGGGCCGAGGCCTGATACCCGCAGCGGGCTAGCTGGCCAACGGTTCGCGAACGTAGGTGAACACCAGGCAAGGGTCCGAATCGAGCTTTATCGCGGTGGCGGCCACCACACAGCGCACCAACGGGCCGCCTTTCGCCCGGAGTGTCATGTAGCCAGACGCCCGCCCCTCCAGGTCGCCAGCGAGCAACCGCGACCGTTCGGACTCGTCGGCCCAGAGCTGCAAATCGGCGCCTGTCCGGCCGATGATTTCGGCTCGCCATCGACCGGTCAGCTCGAAGAACGATTCGTTGGCGAAGACGATCTCGTGGGAAGGTGTGCGTTCGACAACGATCGCGGCGCCGTTTCCGAAGAACAGGCGCGCGTATTGCTCCTCGGTGACCTTAATCGATTCGTACGAGCGCCGGTGGTCTGTCTCATCCCGGACGACTTTGACGAACGATTCCACGACGCCGTTCTCGTCCCTGAGGGCGGTGAGCACGCCGTTGGCCCAGAAGCGGGTGCCATCCGGACGCACGTGCCAGCGGTCGTCTTCCGCGCGTCCCTCCTGGGAAGCTGTCGCGATTTCCCGCGTATATGCACCGGTGGCAATGTCCTCCGGAGTGAAAATGATGCTGGAAGGCTGGCCCACGGCTTCCTTTTCGCTGACGTGGAACAACGCCTCCGCGGCACGATTCCACGAACGGATCATTCCCTCCGTGTCGATGCAAAAGATGGCGTAATCCAGGGACTCTTCGACGATCCTTGCGTAGGGTGGCAGGTCACTCATGGGGTGAAATCTCGGGCGCTAGTGGCGCGTTCCACCACCATCCTCTTAGGCGCGCGGACCGACGGCATCACCGTTTGTCGTGAGAGGTTTCAATCTCGTGGCGTTTTGCCGGAAACGGATCTGTCGCCTGTGTGCGACCCCACCATTGGCGGACTGCCCAGGTCGTCGCCGTGGCGGTCCAGATGACGCTCTACGCGAAACCCCGGGATCTAGACGTCGAGTCGCGAGCCATCAGTTGCCTGTTCCGGCTGATGGAGCAGGCAAACGTAGCGGTGGAGTTCGGACCCGTTGCAGATGGTTTCGACGTGACGGTCGGAGACGACGAACAGCCCGTCCCAACGGATGGTGAACCGGCCCTGCTCCCCGACGACCTCGATGCAGCACGGATTCACGGAATCGAGCGTGCCAAGCGGTTTGTCATCGATCGCCACGACCTGAGACCGAAACGTCGGCCGCCGCTGGATATCGTGGAGGCGGTGAGTCCGGGAGAGACACTCCACCTGCAGCCGTTGGGCGACCGCAATTGCGCGTTGACTCTTCGCGCGCAGGCGTGAAGTTCTCTCACTGTGCCACGCGTGGGCGGCCGCAATTCCGGACCGTTTTGCAATGTCCATCCATCAAGTATGCGGGTCCCGTCAATGATCGTGAGCGTCGGTGTGCCTGGGCCTTTCAACCGGGTTGCCCGCTTGCCGCTATCGCCTGTGCGGCTCAACCGTTAGCGCTCTGCAACGTCTTGCCGGTCCGGGCGGGGACAAATGCGAGGCGGCTGGCCGGACGATGGTGAAAATTCTTGGAGGACGTGCGATGAACGAAGAAGCGACACGGATGGCGGGCGCTGGGGCAGGGGCCGGCATGGCCGGCGGCGCTGCCGGGGCTGCGGCGGGCGGTACCGCCGGGGCGGCCGCCGGGGGGCTCATCGGCTGGGGAGTCGGGATGACCGGCGGCGTGGTTACCGGTCTCTTCGCCGGGATGTTCCTCGGAGCAATGCTCTCCAGGCACGACCATTAGCTCGCCACGGGAACATCTGCTGGATGAAACGGCGGCGGAGTCGTTTCCCGCAAGCGATCCGCCTTCGCATACGCCGGTGGCCGGCACTGGGACACCTCCTTCGGCCAAAGGCGGGACGCCCTTGTACCATCGGCCCGAGCGGCCGGCTTTCGGATTCGCCCTTTCGAGCGAAGAGAACGGGCCGACCGAACTGGTGAAGCTGGCGGTGCAGGCCGAGCGCAACGGCCTGGACTTTCTTTCGATCTCTGACCATTTCCATCCCTGGGTTCCGAAGCAGGGCCACGCGCCGGCGGTATGGCCGGTGTTGGGAGCGATCGCCGCAAGCACGGCCCGAATCGTGGTGGGTACCGGCGTGAGCGCTCCCATCCTTCGATTGCATCCGGTGATCGCCGCCCAACTGGCCGCCACCACCGCAGCGATGTTCGAGGGCCGTTTCTATTTCGGCGTGGGAACGGGCGAGGCGCTCAACGAACTTGTTACCGGGGAGCGCTGGCCATCCGCAAGCGAGCGGCTAGACCGTCTGGCCGAGGCCATATCGATCATTCGCCGTCTCTGGCGCGGGCAAACCGTTTCCTTCGACGGTTCGTTTTACCGCGTGACGGAAGCAAAGCTGTTCACGCTGCCGAAGCGTCCGCCCCAGATCATGGTGGCGGCCGGCTCTCCGGCGGCGGCGAGGCTGGCAGGCGAGGAGGACGGCATTGTCATGACCGGCCCTGACGCAGAGCTTGTGAGCTCATTCGAAGAGTCTGGCGGCCGGGCAAAACCACGTGTTGCGCAGATCACCGTGTGTTGGGACCCTGACCCCGGGGAGGCCAGGCGGATCGCTCGCGAATGGTGGCCCAGAACGGTACTGTCGTGGCAGAGCCGTGGCTGGATCAACACCCCGGACAAGTTCGAGGAAGTCACGCGGACCGTGAGTGAAGACGACGTTGCGGAGAAAATCCCGTGCGGTCCGGACCTCGGTCGGCTGGTTGACCAGGTCCACGAGTACCTCAGCGGAGGGTGCGACCACGTGTACTTCCACCAGGTGGGGCCGAAGCAGTCAGAGTTCCTGGACGTGCTGGCGAATGAGCTGGTGCCGGGTTTGCGCAAAGCGGCCCAAAAGTAGGCCGTCGGACTCCGAAGACTATTCGAGCAGGACTCCGGGGAGTTCTCCGCGCGCCGTTCGCACGGGGAACTCTGCGGCCGTTCACGTTCACCGGCTAGCGATGGAGCACCTCATCCTTCATCGCGAAGAACGCGGCGAGGATCTCCATCTGCTCCTGCGGAGCGACATTGTTTCGACCGAGGACCGCGAGCACGTCGTCAGTGGCCGACACGAATTCCTTTTCGCTGATGTTCATGCCGCGGTGGGTCTCCAGCAGACCGCGCCCCTGGTAGGCCGGCGGGCCCCCCATGGCCTGGGCGAAGAACCTGTACGCCCCTTCGACAAGCTGCTCGCGGTCGAATGCCTGGAAGCGGGACTGGATGTCGCCGTTCTCGAGATGGGCATCCACGATCTGGGCGACGAGCGAGCGCAGCGTTTCGGCGCCGCCGATCCGGTCGTACAGGGAGGTGAGTGTGGCAGTCGAGGACGTTTCCATTAAGGGTCTCCTTGGTTCTTGTGAGTTCTTAAGTTCTCTTGTACTCCCTTTTCTTCCGATTGCCTAGTCCTTACGATATCGATGTGGAGAAGATTTCCGACATTCTGCCTGGCCAGCCGGGGAGTTCCGGAAGTGACAAGAACTTCCTGGCCCGGGTCCAGCTCCGGCTGGCGGGACTCGTGAGCGAGTGGGACTGCGCGGAAGCCACGCTCGACCTCCTTTTCCTCGCGTATCTCCTCGAAGCATCGAGCTTCGGCTACTTTGCGTTCGGGCCAGTGACGATTGATGTCCGCGTGGTCGAGGACCTGGTTCGGCGCACGACGAGACGGTCCGTTGGTGCGGGAAGTCAGCGCAAGGCGTCTTACAGCGACGACGCGTTGCGTTTCTTCAAGGCGCTCGCGGCGGAAAGCGAGGCTTCCGCCCGAGCCAGGCTTGATGAACGTGACTTCCTTCTTGCCTTCATGAGTGTCGGTGAGGGGATTCCCGCCCGCGTCTTCTCAGAACTCGGTGTCAGCCCCGAGGCAGTTCGACGTTTCGTGCCGGAGCGCGCAGGGGTCGAGCGGCGCCTGTATTCGCCTGAGGAGGCGGCAGCATACCTGGGTGTGCACGTGAAGACGGTGCGGGGATGGATCCGGTCTGGATTGCTGCCGGCGAGCCGGTTAGCAGGTCAACGAGTGCTGCGAATCAAGTCAGGCGACCTGGAGAATCTCCTTGAACCGGTGCAGAGAGGCGACGCAGATGAGTAGGGAAACCAGGGATTCGGGCACGAACCTTCAGATCAGGCGGGACGCGCACGTGGGGTCGGAAGATGGCGCCATCGAGCGCCTGCGAGCCCAGAGCCGGGACAACGCAGGCTGGGAGCCACGCGGCGGGTACTGGACGCCGAGCGATGGCGAGTTGCTTTCCATCTGGGAGACACCCGCGGGATCCCAATCGGAGGGCGTCCCAACGGCCGGCGCCTTGCCCGTCCTGCCGATCTCGGCTGAAGAATATGGTCCGCCGGCATTGGTCGCTGCGTCAGCAGATGCGGACGACCTGCAACTCGTTCTCGTTCGGCGCCAGCTTGACCCGCTAACGCATTCGGAGTTCCGAGCGATCGCGCTTCAAGCGATCATGTGCGCCTTCGAGTACGAGGATTTGCGTTGGCTGCGCTCGTACTGGGCGCGGTCGACCAACCAGCTCTTTTGCCTTTTCGAGACTCGCTCACACGACCTTGTTCGCGAGCACGCAGTCCGGTCCCGGATCCCCTGCGACGAGGTGCTCGACGCGATCGAGCTGAACGTATCGAGCTGACCGAGAGCACGGCTCGGTGACGTTAACTTGTGTCAACCAAGGCTCGGATGAGCAAACACAACGCCGTATGCTCGGCCGGTGGCAGGCGCGCGCATCGTGGTGTTTGGGGACACTCACCTGGGATTCGACTCGGCTGTAAACGCCCGGGTCGAGCGACGGCGCCGAGGCGACGACTTCGACGCGAACTTTGACCGCGTGCTGTCATACGCCAAGACGACAAGGGCCGACGTGCTTGTCCACTGCGGAGACTTTTTCCACCGCAGCAGGGTTCACGCTTCCATTGTTGACGGGGCGTTCGGGCGCTTAGCGGCCGTTGCGGCCGCCGGGATCACGGTCCTCATCGTGCCTGGTAACCACGACCGTTCGAAGCTGCCGAGCTCACTCTGGCTGGGGCATCCCAATATCCACGTTTTCGATCGGCCCAAGACCGTGCAGGTGGAAGTCCGCGGAATGAGTTTGGCGTTCGGAGGATTCCCGTTCGCCTGGGGCGACTTGCGTGGGAAGTTTCCGGACATCCTCCTGGAAACCGGGTTTCATCAGTCAGACGCGGCTGCCAGGTTCCTCTGCATGCATCACACGGTGAGCGGGGCGACCGTTGGGCCATCGAACTTCGTTTTCCGCGGCGGGCGCGATGTAATTCAGCGCCGGCAGCTTCCTGCGGCGACGGCGGTGCTCGCCGGCCATATCCATCGCCACCAGGTCCTGGAAGGGGAGCATTGTCCCGTCCTGTACCCGGGTTCGACGGAGCGGACTTCGTTCGCGGAGAAGGATGAACCGAAAGGATTCCTCGACTTGAGCGTCGAGGAGACGGCCGAATCAGGGGTCGCACTCGACTGGCAATTCAAGAAGCTGCCCGCTCGCCCGATGGTCGAAATCGACGTGCCCGCCAGCATGGGGCCCGCGGGTCTCGAAAAGTTCCTGCGCGACGAATCAACAAAGGTCCCGACGGACGCCGTCGTGCGCCTCAAATCTGCAACTCCTCTCGAGACGCTCGGTCTCACCGCCGCTATGCTCCGGTCGGCGTTTCCGGCCACCGTGAATGTGCAATGGCCTGGGGAGTTTGCCCGTGGACGGCGGTGACAAGCTTCGCGGGCTGAGACACGCCGTGCGGCGTCGCGTACCGGGTTCGCCCGGCGTTTACATTTGGCTTGGCGCGGCCGGCGAACGGCTTTACGTCGGTGAGTCGCGGAACCTGCAAGCCCGAATGCTGTCATACCTGACACCGGCCCAATTGCAACCTGACGCGAGACACCGCCACCTCGTTACTGCAATCCAGGACTTCGACTTTGTGTCGACGGTAGGGGAACTGATGGCGTTGCTGTTGGAAGACACGCTGATTAAGCAGTTCAGCCCTCGCCACAACGAACGGCAAAAGGACTATCGCGAAAGGACGACCCTGCTTCTGACGGACGATCCATTCCCGACGTGCCTCGTCGGAGAGGCGTCGTCCACAAGGTCAGGCACAGAGTTCGGGCCGTTCAAGGATGAATACTTCGTTCGCGACCTCAAGAACATACTGACCGATATTATCGGGCTGCGGGCTTGCGCCGACCGCGAGCCATTCCGGCACAGCGCCAGGTTCGACCTCGGCCAATGCCTCGGACCATGCCGAGGAGCCGTGAGCCACGATGATTACGGGCAGGTTGTCGCGAGAGCCCGGGGTTTCCTCGAAGGAGAAGAGGAGTGGGTGTCGGCACGCCTCTCCGAGATGATGGCGGAGGCTAGCCAGGATCTGCAGTTTGAAAAGGCGGCATCGCTCCGGGACCTCCTCGGGTTCTGTGAGCGATTCGCTTCGCGCCAACGGTTCTTTCGACAGTTCGAAGCCGGCGAGACTTCCGTTGAGGAGCCAGAGAACCGGCTCAGCTACCGGCTCGTACGGGGTGCCCTCGTCGAGGTGTCCGGTCCGGACGGTGGAAGTGGGACGGTCCCGGCGGAGCTGCGGACGGAGCCCTCGGACCGGCGGTTTCTCCTCGACCGGGCAAACATCGTCTATGCCTGGCTGCGGGCACACCGGCACTGATTC
>CAZKZR010000082.1:0-9358 GCA_964557245.1 uncultured Anaerolineaceae bacterium
AGAGATCGATGGAGCGACCGTTGCCGGTGCGCTGGCGTTCTTCGAGCGCGGCGAGGAGCGCGAGAGCGGCGAAGCGGCCGCCGAGTTGGTCCGAGAAGACGCCGCTGCCGATGCGGATGGGCGGTTCGGGGTCTTCGCCGATGAGGCGATTCATGCCGCCTGCGGCCTCAGTGCTCGGGCCGAAGGCGGGGTAGGTGCTCCAGGGGCCGGGGGAGCCAAAGCCGGAGAGCTGGAGGGCGATGACGGCGGGGTTCAACTCCTTGAGGACCTCGTAGCCGAGCCCGAGCTTTTCCATGACGCCGCCGACGAAGTTGGAGCAGACGACATCGGCTTTGGCGACGAGTTCCTTCGCGATCTCCAGGCCGCGCGGGGTTTTGAGGTCGATGCCGACGCATTCCTTGGAGAAGTAGACGCCGTCGACGACGCCGATATAGAAGCTGTCGCGGCCGGGACCAGCGACACGGACGACCTCGGCGCCGAGTTCGGCGAAGGTGCGCGTGCCGGCCGGAAGCGAGTAAGCGACCTCGAACGCGAGGACACGGACGCCCTTGAGTGGAAGGAAGGGCGGCCTGGAGTTCGGGGAAGGGGCCATGGTTTGCGGGAGTGTAGCGGGATTCGGTGGTGAGGGCGGCGAGGGAGCCCTGTCCGGTGGTTTCTTTTCGCGCGCCTTCTTTGACCAGTTGAAGTGGTGCGAAGAGGTGGAATGACACAGCGCGGATGACTATTCGAGAACCACAACGGAGTGAGAAGTTGGACCAGCGCCGTGACCTGTTGCTACCAGAGAGCGGCGATGGTGGACAGGTGGGAGAGGCCTGTCCTCGAGGCGACGGCAAGTGGCCGAAGAGGCCAAGCCGGGGAGGAGCTCGTTGGGAGCGAAAGGTCGTGGGCGAGCGCGAAGATGACGCGGGCAGCGAGCGGGCGAAGGGCGAACATGGGGTGAGTTTGGTCGTTGGAGAGGGTAGGGCAGAGGGGTGGTTGGCGTGGGGGTGCCGGTTTGACGATGGCGACCTCCCTCACGGTCGGGGGTCGGGATGGTTGGTGTGAGAGGAGCTTGTGGTTGGGCGGGGGCAACGCGCGCCCTTCCGGACGCGCCTCTGACGAGGCGGGGCTGAGGAGGGGATGTTGGGTTGGAGTCGTTGGCTGGGGGTTAGGCGTCACCCGATTCGGCGAGGGCGCGCTCGGCGTAGGGGCGGAGCATTTGCATGGGGCTGAGAGGGGTGCCGAGGGATGCGCAGACGCCGCGGAGGAGGCCGATGACGCGTCCTAGCAGGACGAGGTCGCCGGGGATGGCTTCGATTGGGTTGGCGCGGACGGCGCCGCGGCGTGAACCGAACCCACTGGTGGTTTCGCCGGCCACGCGGGCATCGAAGAAAAGCTGCATGAGGGGGAGAACATCCTCCGGAGCCTCGGACTTCGTCTTCACGCCGAGTTCTCTGAAGGCGGCGACGATGGCGTGTCCGTCCCGGTTGGAGGCGGCCATGACGAGCCGGGCGAACCCGAGGCGGGCCGCCTTCGGCAGGTCCTTGGTGAGCCCGAAATCGAGGAGGGCCGCCTTGCCATCCGGCAGGACGAGGATGTTGCCGGGGTGCGGGTCTGCCTGGAAGAGGCCATCGACCATGATCTGGTGTCCGTAGGCGTTGGCGATGGTCTGGGCGAGGGCGACGGGGTCCGGGTGGAGGGCTTCGCGAGCCTCTTTGTCCAGCAGACGAACGCCGGGGATGTACTCGGTGACGAGGACCTTCCCGGCGACGTAGCCGGGGACCACCTCCGGGATGACGATGCCGGGGACATCGCGCAGGTTCTCGCGGATGCGGGTGGTCATGTCAGCCTCGCGCTCAAAATCGAGTTCGAGCGGGACCTGGGCGCTGATCTCGTTGACGATGGCTCGGAAATCGAAGTTTGGTTCGCGGCGGGCGACGAGCCCGACGATAGTCTTGAGGTTGCGGACATCTAGGCGGACGAGCCCGGCGACCTCCGGATACTGAACCTTGGCCACCACTTCGCGCCCATCCGGGAGGGTGGCGCGGTGCACCTGGGCAAGCGAGGCAGAGCCGAGGGCCTGGTGTTCGAAGGTGGCGAAGAGTTCGCTCATCGGACGTTTCAGTTCGTGTTCGATGGTGCGTTCGACGACCGGGTAAGGATGGGGCGGCACCTGGTCCTGGAGCTTCGAGAGCCACGCGGAGTACGGGCCGGGCACAACATCGGTGCGAGTGCCGATGAACTGACCGGTCTTGATGTACAGGCCTTTCAGCTGGACAGCCATGCGGTAGAGGCGCTCGGCGGAGCGTTCGTGCTGGGCTTCCCAGGCGGCCGCGGCCGCATCGGCATCGAGTTTTCGGGCCTTGCGCTGGGTGCGCTTGTAGCCGAGATAGATGCGGAGTCCGGTGCGCGCGACGCGGGAGGAACGCCTGAGGCGCTTCACGTTTTCGAGCATCAGGAAAGTATGGCTGCTGGCGCGCTGAGGTCACCTTCCGGCGCTGCGCGGTTCACGCCAGTGCTTATACTCTTGGCAGCAATGGCAAACCAAGCGCTCATGCGGAAATCCCAGGCTGACCTGATCCTCGAACGGGCAGCGATGCAGTTGCAGCAGTTGCTGAAAGAGGCCTGCGCCGAGCTTCGGCCGTTCCCATCGTTCCCCAACGCTATCTTCACAAACGCCATCGAATGCGAAGTGGACGGCGGCGACCCTGAACTGGGTTGCGTGGTGGTGGGCGAAGACGGCGAGCTCTACGAGCTGCAGATGGGCATCGACCACGAGTCGATCGAGTTAATGGATTCCTGGGACCCGGTGACCGCTCGCAAAGAGACGCTGAAAAAGATCGACCTGCACCCGCGCGACTACATCATCTACGCGTATTCGGGGCTTGTGGCTGTGACCGAGCATCTGCTGGAGCAGGAGCCTGCCCGGTGAAGGCGCTGCTCAAGTGGCTAGTTATTGCCGGCGTGATCACCGCTGTGATCGTGGTGGTGACGAACAAGAGCCGGCAGCGGGCAACGGCGCCTGCCGGAACGCCGGCTCGCTGGGAACCCCCGACGGTGACTCCGACGTCGGAGCCTGAGCCGGAGGTCAGCGCAGCGGAAGCGGAAGGAATGACCCCGCCGGCTGAAGCGCCGGCCGAGGACGTCGCGCTCAACGCGGAAGGCGAACCGGTGGTCAGCGACCTGGCCGGGGCGCCGACTTCGGCGCTGGTGGAAACGCAGGAGCAGCCGGCCGAACCGGAAGCCGTGGCCACTGCCGAGGAAGAAGGGATGACGCCCCCTCCGGAAGCGCCGGCTGAGGATTTGGCCATCAGTTCCGAGGGTGAGCCGCTAGTTTCGGAGTTCGCGGCGCCGGGCGCGGCGGAGGCCGTGCTTACCGGTGAGACTACGGCGGAGCCCGAAGCGGAAGCGGTGGCAACGGCCGAAGAAGAGGGCATGACTGCCCCGTCGGAAGCGCCCGCCGACGATGTGGCCATCAGTTCAACAGGCGAACCGTTGGTATCGGAATTGGCGGCGCCCGGCGCGGCAGAAGCGGTGGCGGCCGAAGCGGAAGCTTCGCTTTCAGACTTCGGGGCGATGCTGGATCAGGTACTAAACGAGGCGGAGACGGCCGAAGCGCCGCCAGCGGTGGCCGCGCCCGAGGAAGCCGAGTCCAAAGAGCCTGACTTTCTGACGAAGTACTTCGAGCAGCTGGCTGCCACTCCGGAGGAGCCGGCACTAGCCGAGGAAACGGTCACAGAAGCGGCGGCGGAAGTTTCGGCGACCGGGGGAGACGAAGCCCTGCTGACTTCGGTGGAGGAGGCGCTGGAGGACCTGGAGCCGGCGCCCATCGTGCCGCCGCCGCGGCGGACGGCTGAATCGTACCTGGACGAAGGGAACGTGTACTTCAACGTGGGCCAGTACGGATTGGCGATCGAACGGTACGGCCAGGCGATCGAGCTCGATAGCGACCTGACGGCCGCTTACTACAATCGCGCGAACGCGCACACGCGGGCGGGCGACTTCGAAAAGGCGCTGGCCGACTATGACCGGGCGCTCGTGCTGCAGCCGCGGGATGCGGACGCGCTGAACAACCGGGGCATGCTGCACCTGTACCGGGCGAACTACCAGGCAGCGCTGGCGGACTTCAACGGCGCGCTGGAAGCAGACCCATCGGACACGACGGTGATGGTGAATCGCGGGCTGGCCCACCTGCACGGTGGAAATTCGGCGGCGGCGCTGGTGGACTTCCGGGAAGCGGCGACGATGGACAGCTCCGATGCGGCAGCACAGTACGGCGCGGCGCAGGCTTCGGCTTCGCTGGGGAACCGGGACGAGGCGATGCGCCACGTGACGCGGGCGCTCGAACTCGATCCGGGTTACGCGCGGGAGGCGGCGGCGGACCCGCGGTTGGCGCTCCTGCAGGGGGACGAGGAGTTCCTCAAGATGTTGAGGCAGAGCGGTACGCGGTCCAACTGACCGGGCTCGGGCGTTACCCCGGGGGCGCGGGCGCGTTAGCTACAAGATCGGGCACAGGGTTTGATTCGGGGATTCGAAAGACCGATTTCGCCTTTAGCGCCGCGAACCTGCTTCAATGGAATACGTGTTCGAACAGCCGCGCGTGCAGTACGCCCGCACCGCCGATGGTGTGAATATCGCTTTCACGGTTTTTGGGAGTGCGAACGGTGGCATCCCGCTGGTTTGCCTGCGGCCGCCGCAACTGAGCCACATGGGGCTCGAGTTCGGCTTGCCGTTTGAGACGCGATGGCACGAGTTCGAGACGCTGGCCGCCGATCGGCTGGTGGTGCGGTTCGATTCGCGCGGCTGCGGACTTTCTGACCGGGGCGTCGCGGATATCTCCCTGGAGGCGCGGGGGCGCGACATCGAGGCAGTGGTGGACAAGCTGGGGCTGGAGCGGTTCGCTCTGCAGGGGCAATTGCACGCGGCGAGCTGGGCCATCCAGTACGCGGCCACCCACCCGGAGCGGGTTTCGCACCTGATCCTGGTGCAGGCCTATGCGAACGCGGGTGATTACTGGGGCATGCCCTCTCGAGCGGCGCTGGAACCGCTGACTTCGCTGGACTGGGTGACGTACACCGAGGCATCGATGTCCAACGCGTTCGCGTGGGCGCCGGGAGACCTGCCGCGGGCACTGGCCAGCCAGATGCGAGCCTCAGTGGACCAAGACGACTTTGTCGCGTTCCTGGAATCGGAACGGACTGTGGATGTGACAGAGCTCTTGCCGCGGATCGCGTGTCCGGCGCTGGTGGTGCACTTCCAGCTGAACGCTGTTACGAGCCAAGACATCGCGCGGAGAATCGCGGCTGGGATGCCGGACGGGCGGCTTTCGCTGCCAAGGAACTTCCGCGAGAGCCTTGGGCTGTACAGCGAATTTCTTTGGGAAGAGGCGCGGCGAGGGCCTGAACTGCCCGGAGGCGAGCAAGGTCTCAGGATCTTCCTTGTGGCATCCGGGGAAGTGGCTCCTGGGCGGATGGAAGACGTGATCCAGCGGAGCGGCGGTCTGCCCGTCTCGTCCATGGCCGGGATCACGACGGCGCTGTTCGACTCATCGCAGGGGGCGATCGAGTGCAGCCGGGAGCTCGCTTCCCAGCTGGGGGTTTCCGTGGGGATTCATGCGGGGGAGCCAGGGATTGAGCCGGCGCAGGAGGCGGACCCCGCGCTGGTGGTGGCGGTCCGGGCGGCGGGGGTCGCGGGAACGGGGCAGGTTGCCGTCTCGAACATCATCCGGGAGCTTGCGGCGGGCAAAGGCTTCCTGTTCGAGGCGCTGGAGCACGAAGCGAACGAGGGCGGCGCGAGGTTGTTCGCGTTGCGCTAACGGTCTCAGAATAGGTCTATGCCAGACGACGCTCCGTCTCCCTTTCTGACTTCCAACTGGATCAGCGAACCACCACCGAGCGGCCAGCGCACCGCGTGGCACCGGGTTTCCGCGGCGATACGGGCGATCAACGCAGCGCTGATGGACATGGATGCGCCGGAGGAAGACCTGAACGCCGCCGCGGAATCGCTGGAAGAGTTCGCTGTCACCCTGGAGAAGGCGAGGACGGGGCACCAGCACTGGGGGTTCGGCGAATCAGCACCGAGCGGGACGGTGCGGGCGATGCTCGACCGTTCGCCCATCGTGGGGCTCGGGAACCCGGTCGCGCCGCCGCTGGTGTTCACGGTGGAAGAGGACCGCGTGGTGGGGCGGGGGAGTTTCGGGTTGCAGTACGAAGGACCGCCGAACAGCGTGCACGGCGGATTCGTGGCGGAGGCGATCGATGAGTTGCTGGGGATGGCGCAGAGCCTGAGCGGAAAAGGCGGGATGACCGGGACGCTCACGGTGCGGTACCGGAGGCCGACGCCGCTGCACACCGACCTCGACATGACAGCTCGGGTGGACCGCGTGGAGGGGCGCAAGATTTTCGTTTCCGGGGAGATCCGAGCGGGCGAGACGCTCTGCGCGGAGGCCGAGGGGATCTTCATCTCGGTGGACTTCGAAGCGATGCGGCAGCTCGTCGGGCGTTGATGGAGGACCTGCTTCGGGCTTCGGCAGTGGAGCAGGGCACCGCCATCCGGGAGCGGCGGGTGAGTTCGGTGGAGTTGACGCGGGCGCACCTGGCGCGAATCGCGGAGGTGAATCCGCGATTGAACGCCGTGGTCCAGGTGAACAACGAAGGGGCGCTGGCTGCAGCGGAGGCGGCGGACAGGGAGATTGCTTCCGGGCAGCTGCTAGGGCCGTTCCACGGTGTCCCGTTCACGGCGAAAGACTGGCTCGAGTGCGCGGGGCTGATTTGCGCGGCGGGGTTCCCGGACCGCGCGGGCTTTGTGCCGCGGCGGGACGCCACGGTGATAACGCGCATGCGGGAGGCGGGCGCGGTGCTGCTGGGGAAGACGAACACGGGAGAATCGAACCCGGTTTACGGCGCGACTAGGAACCCGGTGGCGGCGGACCGTTCGCCGGGGGCGAGCAGCAGCGGCGAAGCGGCGATCATCATGGCGGGGGGTTCTCCGCTTGGCCTGGGGAGCGATTCCGGCGGGAGTCTGCGCTACCCGGCCCACTGCTGCGGGATCGCCACGCTGAAACCGACTTCGGGGCGTGTGCCGCTCACCGGGCACTTCCCGCGGATAGGCGCTTCGCATGACCCTCGGACGGTGATCGGCCCGCTGAGCCGGCACGTCGAGGACCTGTGGCCGGCGCTGGGGATCATGGCGGGCGTGGACTGGCGGGATCCCTCCGTGGCGCCTGTGCCGTTGGGCGAGGAGCGTTCGACCGTGGCGGGGATGCGCATCGGGTGGTTCTGCGGGATGCCGGGAGCCGAGCCGACACCGGAGACGGTGGCCGCGGTAGGCAGCGCGGCGGACGCGCTTCGAGCCGGCGGCGCGAACCTGGAGGAGGTGGCGCTACCGCGGCTCGAGGAATCGATGCCGCTTACGCAGAGCTATTGGGCGCGCGTGCAGAGCCCAAGCTGGAACGAATGGCTGCCGCCGTGGCCCAGCAGACTTACGGCGGACGAAATCGAACGCTCGATCTTCGAGTGGGACCGGTTCCGACGGGCACTGACAGCGTTCATCGAGCCGTTCGACGCGCTTATCTGTCCCGTTGCGGAAGGGCCGGCGCCGCTGCACGGCACAGTGGGCGCGCAGGAGTACATCTATACGTTGCCGTTCAGCCTTGTTGGGTGGCCAGTGGTGGCGTTGCCGGTCGGCCGATCACCCGAGGGCCTGCCAATCGGTGTGCAGGTGGTGGGGAGGCCTTGGCGGGAGGCGGACGCAATTGCCGCTGCGCTGGTGATCGAGCGCGGGTGAATGCAGGGATCCAAACAGGCCACCCGCGCCTTCCGCGAGTGGCCTGCCTGGAGGGGGTGGTGGCGCTGTCAGGGGTACAGCTCCACCGAGGAGGGAACGAGGCGGCTGTTATCCGTAGCGCCATTCGGGCGTGGCCGAATGGCAGCGGGGGCAATAGCGATCGCGGGCGTCGTAGTGTTCGCTGCAATCAGGGCAGCGCCGTTCAACGCGGGCTTCGGCGATACGCACGGGCACAGGTTCGGGGGCGAGGAATCGCTTCCACCAGGGGGAATGAGAGTCTCGAAGCATAGGAGGGCCTCCTTGCGGTGACGGTGCGCAAAGCGACGCGACGGCCTGAGCCGGGCGCGCTTCGCTCCATCGCGGGTCCTTGAGAGGCTTTCGTGCGGCAGGCTGAGCGGCTGCCACGCCTCTCCCAATACGCCTACGGGGTTAGCTGACGGGTTCGGCGATGGGAGTCGCCTACCGGGCTTGACCCGGATACACCCCAAGAAGTTTGGTTCCCCCGTTCGGTGTGTCCACCGACTCGGCACCCGTTTTGTACCACAACCAACGGAAGGCTGGTGTTAACCAGACGTAAAATTGACTTTCTGTCTCGTTGCGAAAGCCGCGGCTAGAGGAAGAGCGCTCCGACGGACTGGCCGGTGTGGATGCGGCCGATGGCATCGCCAAGGAGCGGGGCGACCGGCAAGACGGTCATGTTCGGCAGGCGTTTTTCGGGACCGATCGGGATCGAGTCGGTGACCACGATTTCGCGCACATCGGCAGCTTTGAGGCGTCCGATGGCGGGGCCGGTGAAGAGGCCGTGGTAGCCGGCGATGATGGCTTCCTTGCTGCCGCGTTCGCGGAGGATGCGGACGGCTTCGGTGATTGTCCCGGCGGTGTCGATTTCGTCGTCGATGACGAGGACGTTGCGGCCTTCAACTTCGCCGATGACGTTCATGGCTTCCGTCCGGCCGGTGTTACCGTGCCGGCGCTTTTCGATGATTGCGAGCGGCATATCGAGCCGCGCCGCGACGTCCCGGGCGCGCTTTTCGTCACCGACGTCCGGGGCGACGACGACGTAGTTGTCGAGCTGCTGGCTCTTGAAGTGCGCGGTCATGGTGAAGAGGGCGTTCAGCTCATCGAGGGGGATGTTGAAGAAGCCCTGGATCTGCCCGGCGTGGAGATTCATGGTGAGGATGCGGTCTGCTCCCGCGGTCTCGAGCATGTTGGCGACGAGGCGGGCCGTGATCGGCACGCGAGGCTGGTCTTTCTTGTCGCTGCGGCCGTAGGCGTAATAGGGAATGACCGCGGTAATGCGCCCGGCGGAAGCGCGGCGGGCTGCATCGATCATGATGAGCAGTTCCATGATCGAGGTGTTCACGGGAGTTACGAAGGGCTGGACCAGGTAGACATCGTGCTGGCGGATGTTCTCCTGGAACTGGACGAAGATGTTCTCGTTGGAGAATTCGAAGACGTCGATTTTGCCCAGGGGCCGTTCGAGCCGGGCGCAAATGGCCTCGGCCAGCTGCGGGTGGGCCCGGCCGGTGAAGATCGCGAGGTCGTTGTACACGGCGGCAGCTCCGGGCATGGTCTCTCCACGGCGAATCTAACC
>CAZKZR010000083.1:0-9259 GCA_964557245.1 uncultured Anaerolineaceae bacterium
CCTTGCCGGGAAGAATCTCCACGAATACGCCGAAGTTCAGCAGCCGTGTGACCTTGCCGGTGTAGATTTCGCCGACCTTCACTTCCTTGGTCAGGCCCTCGATCATCTGGATCGCCTTGCGAGCCACTGCCTCGTTTGGCGAACCCACGATGACGGTGCCGTCTTCCTGGATTTCGATCGTGGCGCCGCCGGACTCTTCCTGGATCTTGCGGACCGTCTTGCCGCCAGGCCCGATGACCGTCCCGATCTGGTCCTGGTTGATCTGGACCTTGTACATCTTCGGGGCGTATTCCGACATCTCGGCCCGCGGTTCCGCGATCACTTCGTGCATCGCGTCCAGCAGGAACAGCCGTGCATCGCGCGCCTGCGCCAGCGCCCGAGTCAGGAGTTCCCGGGAGAGCCCGCTGATCTTGATGTCGAGCTGCAGGGCGGTGACGCCTTCAGTGGTCCCGGCCACCTTGAAGTCCATGTCGCCCATGAAGTCTTCCTGGCCGGCGATGTCGGTCAGCACCTTGTAGTTGCCGTCTTCGCCCATGATCAGGCCCATGGCGATTCCCGCCACCGGGGCGAGGATCGGCACGCCCGCGTCCATCAGCGCCAGGGTGCTGCCGCAAACGCTCGCCATAGAAGTAGAGCCGTTGGACGACATCACTTCGCTGACGAGCCGGAGGGCATACGGGAAGTCCGCTTCGCTCGGGATCACCGGCTCGAGCGCGCGCTCCGCGAGGGCGCCGTGGCCGATTTCCCGCCGGCCGGGGCCGCGCATCGGGCGCGCTTCGCCGACCGAGTAAGGCGGGAAGTTGTAGTGGTGCATGTACCGCTTGGACTCGTTCGGGGAGAGCGTGTCCAGCTTTTGGGCCATGGTCAGCCCGCCGAGCGTGGCGACTGTGAGCACCTGGGTTTCACCGCGCGTGAAGAGCCCGGTGCCATGCGTCCGCGGCAGCACTCCGACATGAATGTCGAGCGGCCGGATCTGCGTGGTCTCCCGCTGGTCGGCGCGTTTGCCCTGCTCGAGGATCTGCTTGCGCATCGCCTTCTTGATGACGTTGTAGAGCGCGTCGCCGACCTCGTTCGGCTTGAACTGCTCGCCGAACTTCTCGTTCAGCTCCTGGCGGACGGCCTTGTTCGCATCGCTGCGCTCGCTCGCCGCGGTGGCGATGAGTTCCGGGATCCGGTCCTTGAGATAGTCCGAGACCGCGGCGTACGCCTCTGCGTTCTCGACAACCGGCGTGAACGGCTTCTTGACGGGCGCGGCTTCGCGGAAGATCTGTTCCTGGAGTTCGTTAATCTGGCGGTTCGCTTCTTGCGCGACGTCGATCGCCTCGAGGAGCAGCTCCTCGGAGACCTGCTTCGCGCCCGCTTCGATCATCACGACGGCGTCTTTCGTGCCGGCCACGATGATGTCCAGGTCGCCGTCTTCCGCTTCCTGGAAGGTCGGGTTCACGATGAACTCGCCGTTCAGTCGCGTTACTCGTACCGAGCTCACGGGTCCGTTAAACGGGATGTCGCTAATCATCAGCGCCGCGCTGGCGCCGATGGTCAGCAGAGTGTCTGGCTGGTTCTCCCGGTCAGCGGAGAGCGTCATCCCGACGATCTGCACTTCCTGGCGGAAACCCTTCGGGAAGAGCGGCCGCAGCGGCCGGTCGGTCAACCGCATCGCCAGGATGCCGTCGTTGCTCGCCCGCCCTTCTCGGCGGGGGAAGCCTCCGGGGATCTTGCCCACGGCATACAGGCGCTCTTCGTAATCAATGGTGAGCGGGAAGAAGTCGATGCCTTCGCGCGCATCCGCCATCGTCGCGGTGACCAGCACCACCGTATCGCCAAGGCGCACCGTGACCGAGCCGTTGGCCTGGTTGGCAAGAATGCCGTGCTGGATGGTGAGGGTCTTGCCCCCGACTTCAAGTTCGTACTGTTTCGGTTCTTTCATGCTTCTCTATTTCTTGGTCTGCTTCTCAGACCTTTTCACGTCTTGTCCCTTCTGGTTCATACACGAAGGGATACCGATACCGTCCGCGGTCCGTTGGGACGGTGGCAAAGGGGGAAAGCTGCAGAGTGGGTCAGGTTGCGGCCGTGCTCTTCGAGCAAACAAAAGGCCCCCGCTTACTTGCGGAGGCCGAGCCGGGCGATGACTTCGCGGTAGCGATTCACGTCTTTGTTGTTCAGGTAGCGGAGCTGTCGGCGCCGCTGGCCAACGAGCATCAGAAGACCACGACGAGTGTGGTAATCATGCTTGTTCGCCTTCAGGTGCGTCGTCAGGTACTTGATCCGTTCGGTCAGGATCGCGACCTGGACTTCAGGGGAGCCGGTGTCTGTGGCGTGGACGCCATAGTCCTGGATCAGCGTGGTCTTCTGCTCTTTGGTCAGCAACCTTGTTCTTCAGTCTTCCTTTGCCTTGCTTATGAACATCGGTCAACCTACCACAGGCAATGCATAACGGCAATTTGGGCGATACCCCGCCAGTGCTCATCCTCCTCTCCGGGCTTCCCGGCGCCGGCAAGACCACCTTCGCCCGCGCCCTTTCCACCTGCCTCCACTTCGACCACATCGAGAGCGACCGCGTGCGCCTGGAGGTCACCCCCTTCCCAACCTACTCGGCCGGCGAAAGCGCGGCCGTCTTCGCCCGGGTTGATGCCGCCGCCCGGCGCGCTCTGGCCGCCGGGCGCCACGCACTTATCGATGCGACCAACCTCACCACCAGTGATCGCCGCCGATTTCTCCGCATCGCCACGCAGCTTCAGGTGCGCCTTATCGTCGTCCGCCTGACCGCTCCCGATTCGGTCATCCGAGAGCGCCTCTCGCAGCCCCGAGAAGGCCATTCGCAGGCCGGCGTGGAGGTCTTCGAATGGATGCGCGCACGCCCCCAGGCCATTGCCGAGCCCTCTGTGGTCGTGGACACGCGGTTTTCGCTCCGTCCGGCCATCGACCTTGTCCTCGCACTGATCGACGATCACCGGGAGTGAATAATCAACAGCCGTTCATGTTGCTCAGGGCCCGGGTGCGCGCGGCGTCTCGGGATGAATTTAGCCACTGGTTCGCACGCGAACATCGCAAGGACGTCAGCAACATACCCGGTGTCTCCCGGGTATTCGGAGGGCGCACGGCCGGAGGCACGTTCCTCGGCGTGTATTTCTTCGAAAGCGCGGAAGTCGTGCAGGCGGCACTCGCGAGCCCCCAGGCGGCCTACACGCGTGGGACCTGGGAACGGTGGCAAACCGACCTCGAAGAGATGTCCATCGAGTTGTGGACGGATGTCCGGGCTACTCCCATCTACGAGAGCATCAACTAATGGCGCATCATCCACCGCCCTCCTGGCAGTCATCCGAGGGCCTGATCGTGGCTGCATTCCGCCACGGCCCCCTCTGGAATTTCTCGTATCTGATCGCATGCGAAGAAACGCGCGAGGCTGCCGTCATCGACCCAGCCTGGGACGTGCCGGCGATCCTCGAAGCGGCGGAGCAGCGCGGTCTTCACATCTCCATGGCCCTCCTCAGCCACAACCACTCGGATCACGCCAACGGCTTGCGTGACCTCGTGGCGGCTACTGAGGCCCGGGCGCTGGCCCACGCCGGCGATGAACGGGGCCTGCGACCGCACTTTGAACGGGCGCACACGTTTCAGTCCGGAGAGGCGTTCGAACTCGGCGACCTCGCGCTCGAAGCGCTCGGTTCGCCCGGCCACACGCCCGGTTCCGTGACCTTCCGCATTGCCGGCAGGATTTTCACCGGGGACACGCTTGCGGTGGGAAGTCCGGGGACACCCGGACCAGAAGCCGGCGCGCTGGAGGCGCTCTGGGAGTCGACCACCATCCTGCGGTCGTTGCCAGCGGGAACGCTTATCCATCCCGGACACGACTCAGGCGTGACACCTCAGGCAAACCTGGCCGCCGAACTTGAACGCAATCCTGCTCTGCGAGCGACGTCACTGGAGGAGTTTCGGGCCGCCGTCGAACGCGCTACTGGCCGCGCGCACCGCTGAAACCGGTTCAGCCTGCAGCGGCGCCTTCCCAGCCCGGTACGAACTTCCGCCACTCTTCCTGCGAGCCGAGGTACGGAAAGAACGCGTGGTAGATCGACACCCGGGGCACGTGCGGCTCATGCGCCATCGCCATCCGTGCTTCGGAAGGCGTCCGCCCGGCCTTCTTGTGGTTGCACCCCTTACAGGCGCTCACCAGGTTTTCCCATGTGTGCGGTCCACCGCGGTGCCGGGGCATGACGTGATCCAGGGTGAGATCCCGTGTTTGGCGCCCGCAGTACACGCACTGCCAGCCATCCCGCGAGAAGATCTCCTTCCGCGTCAGCCGCACCTTCGGCCGCGGCCTCCGGATCATGTGGACGAGCCGGATCACCGATGGCAGGACAAACGTGTTGCTGGCGGTGTGGAAGGCTTCCCGCGCGGATTCCAGGATTTCGGCTTTGCCGCGGAGCACAAGGACGAGCGCGCGCCGCACGTTGCACACATTGAGCGGCTCGTAGTTCTGGTTAAGCACGAGGACGGATGTTGCATCCATACCCACGGCCCGCCTTTGCACGATCGTAGCAAACGCGAACGCACCCTCGCAATTTCCGCGCGTTAATGTCTATCGCCCATGCGGGTAGTCCGAGAAGGTGGCTGTATCCCCGCGCCCAGCCGCTAACCGGAACGGACCGTCGCCACGTCCACTCCGCCGGGCACATCCAGCCGGATGTGCAGGTGATTGCCCGGTTCGTACTCGCTCGAAACTGGTACGGTGACCTCCGTCCAGGTCTGGCCACGCGCCTCGAAGCGCGTACTGCCGAGCAACACAAGCGCCCCGCCGTTGTCGTGCCAGGCCTGCGCTTCTCCGCTGCCGCCTCGAAGTGTGACTGTCGCAGAGGACACCGGTTGCGGGTTCACCAGGTATACGTCGCCCACGTCGCCTGACCGCCGGAACTGGCGGCCGCTGGAGTCGGTATTCAGGTCTCCCCAGCCCATCGCGATGTGAATCGTCTCGTTTTCGCCGAAGACCACGGTTGCGTCCCGCGGCGCCATGTAAAACGCCAGGTGCCCGCCGTCGAACAGCCGCCCCGGAAACTGCCAGCGGAACGGCTGCTCAGTCTTCCGCGCCCGCACGAACAGGTGGTAGCGGTAATGCCCCTTCGTCAGCTTCGCCACCACGGTGCTCATTACCCAGCGAAACGCGCGACGGTTTCGTGTTTCGGGCGGGTAGATGTCGATGTCGGCGATGCGGTCGATTGCGTAGCCGCATCCTTCCAGCAATTCCTTGAGTTCGCTGAACGTGTATTCGCGGCTGTGCCGCGAGCCCTTGAGCGGCGCGCCCAGGTGGTACGGGTCGTAGATGTTCCGTCCGGCCAGGAAGTTCGCGATCGAATCGGCCCGGCTCGCGTTCGGCGTCGAAAGTACGAGCGCGCCGCCCGGCTTCAGCACCCGGTGAATCTCCGCCAGCGTGTGGACCGGGTTCTCCGTGAGGTGCTCGATCACCTCGCACCACGTCACCAGGTCGAACGTGTTGTCTTCGTAGGGGAACCGCTCTTTCTCCGCATCGAAGCACGTGCAGACGAAGTCGTAGCGTTCCCCGTACTCGGGGCTTTCCAGCGTTTGCTCAATTGTCGGCCGCCCGTCCGCCGCGAAGCCGGTGAGCGAAAGGTCGTAGTTGCGGAACCTCTGGAGCATGAGCGTGATGTGAAAGGGCGGGCTGCCCAGTTCCAGCGCCTTGCCCCGTTCCTTGGGGTTCGGCACGAAGCGCAACACCTGGCGCCACAACGGCAGACCGCCGTGCACCAGGACCCCGTGCACTGCCTCGTTCCGGAATGGCCAGCGAAAGCTGAGAAGGTAGCGCGACAAGCCTTCGGCATCGCGTTCGGAAACAGCTTTCGGGGGTGAGGTTTCCGCCATGGAGCGGGATGATACGAGGTCGCCTTCGGAAGGTCTGGTTCTGCTCCTACCGGCTATGCTTCTGGCATGGAGCCGATCGAAGCCCTCAAGCAAATCGCTTTCCTCCTCGAACGCGCGAACGAACCTTCCTATCGCGTCAAGGCCTTCCGGGGAGCGGCCGAAGCGATCGCTCCGTTGACGCCCGCTGATGTCATCGCCATGTCGGCTCGCGGTGAACTGAAGCAGCTGAAGGGCGTTGGCGATGTGACAGCCGGTGTAATCAGCGAAGCAGCGCGAGGCGAAGTGCCCGGCTATCTCGCCAAACTTGAGGCAGAATCTGCCTGGCCGCCCGAATCGGGGCGCGAACTGCGTGCGGCCCTCAAAGGCGACTGCCACGTCCACTCCGATTGGTCCGACGGCGGCTCCCCCATCCGCGAGATGGCGGAGACCGCTATCGCCCTCGGCCACGAGTACATGGTGCTCACCGACCATTCGCCGCGGCTCACGGTGGCGCGTGGCCTTAGTCCCGAGCGGCTCCGGGAACAGCTCGGCATCGTCGCCGCGCTGAACGCGGAACTCGCGCCGTTCCGGATACTCACCGGCATCGAAGTCGATATCCTCGATGACGGCGCCCTGGACCAGGAACCGGAGCTTCTGGAGCAGCTCGATATCGTGGTGGCTAGCGTCCACAGCAAACTGCGCATGGAGCGGGAAGCGATGACCCGGCGCATGATCATGGCCATTGCCAACCCGAACATGGACATCCTCGGGCACTGCACCGGACGCTACGTCGCCGGGAAAAACCGCCCGGAATCAGAATTCGACGCGGAAATCGTGTTCGAAGCCTGCCGCCAGTTTGGCAAAGCGGTCGAAATCAACTCTCGTCCGGAACGCCTGGATCCACCGCGTCGGCTGCTCTCCCTGGCCCTCGAAATGGACTGCGTCTTCACCATCGATAGCGACGCCCACGCCCCGGGACAGCTCGACTGGCAGCCTTACGGGTGCGAACGGGCCGAACAGTGCGGCGTACCCGCGGAACGCATCATGAACACCCGGGACCGCGAGGGCCTGCTCGCCTGGGCGCGCGAACACCCCGCGACGTGACCTCTGGAGTCGCGGGGGTCAGGCCCGCTTACTCACCACCCGGTTGGAGTTCACCCGTGCATCTCGCGTTAGGACAGGTCAACCGGACATCGCCCTGTCAGTCCGCGAGCACGCCCTCCCTCAGCGCCCCATCCGCAACCATCGTCTTTAGCGCGTGCTGCTCCAGCTTTGCCAGGTGGTCCGCAATCTCCGCGAACGTCCAGTGACCCTCTTCGGTCGGCTCGTTGAAGTGCTCATCGCTGAGTCCCACCAGGGTGCCCAGGAACCGCGCCCGCACCTCCAGCCATTCCGCCACCAATCGCTCCATCGGTGTTCTCGCTGCCTTCTCCTCGTAGCGCGCCTGGAGCACCTGTTGCATGTGCTTCGTCTCGTGGTCGATGAGGTTCGTTATCAGCGTCCAGGTGTTCTTGTCGTGGCCGCAAACATGCGTCGTGTGCACATCGAGGCAGCCGTCGTCCGTCGCCAGCAGGATCTCCATGGTCCTGACCGTGCTCGCCAACATCTCTAGCATCGTTTCGCGGACTGTGGTGGCCATGGTTTCGGCTCCCGGGTGAGGTGCGGGCAGTGTAGCCGTTGCCAACTGGCTCAGGCGTCCGCCCCCGCCGCCACCACCTCTTCGAGCGCGGGTAGACCCCGAATCGTCCGCCCAAGCGTCCCGATTACCGCGGCGGCCATGCAGACCGCGGTGACAAGCAGGACGGCAAACCGAGGCGACACGGAAGCCAACAAGAACCCGGCGGCGAGCGGTCCGAGAGGCATCGCCGCTACAGTGATATTGCTCGCCGCCGTCGTTACGCGTGCCGTCAGGCGGTCGGGCGTGACCGCGTACCGGTAACTCGCCAGCGCGGCGTCCGTGTTCGGGAAGCAGAACGCCTGGCCCGCGAGCGCCACCGCCAATACCGCCGGGCTCGGCCAAATGATGAACGCCAATACACCGAACGATGCCCAGAATTCTGAAAGGAGGATCGTGCGCAAAGAGAAAACTCGCCGGAGGAGCGGTGATGCGAACGACCCCGCGAGCGTGGTCACCCCCACGAGCGAGACCAGGACCCCGATCGTCGCGCCGGAATAGCCCGCTTCCTTCGCCAGCACAATCATCGCGAACTGCCCGGCCCGGAACGAGAAGTTGCTAAACGCGATCATCAAGGCCGAGATTCGCAGAAACGGCACCTGCCAGAGGAATTTCAATCCCTCCACGAGGTCAGCGCGGACGCTTCCACGCTCCCCCTCGCGCGCTCCCTGGAACGGCCGCCTGATCAGCAACATGGAGAGCGTGGAAAACGCGTACGAAAGCGTGTCGGCCAGGAAGGGAAGCACACGCGAGAAGACGTACAGGACGCCGCCGAGCGAAGGCGCGGCCAGCCGCACCACGGACGCCCGCGCCTGTTCCACGCTGGCTGCGGCCGGAAGCTGGGAGCGCGGCACGATCGAACGGAACGCCCCGCTGTAGGCGGCCCCGAACATCACCGCTCCACAGCCGTCGATGAACGCCACCGCGACCAGCTGCCCGAGCGTCACGTGGTCGGAAAGGATCGCCACCACCAGCGAACCGAGTGCCACCGAGTTCACCGCGTCGGCAGCGATCATCAGCCGCCGGCGTTCGTATCGGTCCCCGATGACTCCCGCGATCGTGCTGAAGAGGAGGTACGGCACGAATGCTGCAGCCTGGACGATGCCCGCCTGCGCGGGAGACCCCGTGACGGCCAGCGCCAGCAGCGGGTACGCAACAGCCGACATTCCCGAGCCGGCGCGCGAAAGCAGCTGCCCGGCCTGGAGCAAGACGAAGTCCCGGTTTCGGCTGAGCGGCAGTTCGTCAGGCATAAGCGGCGATGATAACGCTGCGGCAGCGCCCTTAAGCGATGCGTACGGCGCGGCCCGAAGTCCACTGCCGGTAGAGGGCGCTGTAGTAGCCGCCCTTCGCTACTAGCTCACGGTGGTTCCCGTCTTCCACGATCGCCCCGTGGTCGACCACGAGGATCCGGTCGGCGTGTTCCGCGGTGCTGAGGCGGTGCGCGATAACCACGCTCGTCCGACCCTTGAGCAGCTTCCGCAGCGCCTCTTCCACCTGCTCCTCCGTTGCCGGGTCCAACGATGAAGTCGCTTCATCCAGGATCAGTACCGGCGGGTCGGCCAGGAACGCCCGCGCGATGGAAATGAGCTGCTTTTCTCCGGCGGAAAGCCGCGACCCGCGGAAGCTGACCATCGTCTCGTAGCCTTGCGGCAACGAGCGCACAAACTCATCGATCCCGAGGACGCGGCAGGCTTCTTCGACCCGATTACCGGCGAGGGCATGAGTCACGCGCTC
>CAZKZR010000084.1:0-9241 GCA_964557245.1 uncultured Anaerolineaceae bacterium
GATACCTGCTCCTTCAGGCGGTGGCAACGGCTGGGCTTCTCCTCGCCGGCGAGTACATGCTTGCGGAGGAGGGAGGATTGTCCTGGCAGACCCATCTCTTTGCGGTGGTGTGCTTGTTCGCGGACACGATCGGAACCGACGGCAACCTGTACGCACAGGTCTCGGAGTACGATAAGTTCACACATTTTCTCGGGGTCGCCGCCATTACGTCCGGCCTGGCCGAGGCATTCCGCGTGCTGCCGGTGCGCGGATTCGCGCGGCCAGCGGCGGCGCCAACACGCGTCCTCATTGCCATTGGTCTCGGCATCGGCGTTGGCATCGGCTGGGAGATGTATGAGTACCTCGGAGACATGGCGTTCCACACGACTCGAGTCCAGGGCACCAGGGATACCGCTTTCGACCTGGTCTTCGATACGCTCGGCGCGACAGGGGCGGGCTTCTTGGGCTGGAGGCGCAACAATTCAGTCCTCGGCGTGGAGAGAGAGATCGCCGGTCCCACCGGCTAGCGCCGCTCCATGCGCAGGAAAGCCGGGCTTAAGTTGCTTGTTGCAAGCAACTGGTGCACCATTGGCAGCCATGGCCGACGAATCGTTGGTGACACTGCAAAGGGCCTGGCAGATGAGCACCCGGCAGGCCCATCTCCCGGCGGTTGAGCAACGCCTGCAAGCGGCGGCGGGCCTCGCCCTGACCAGGCCTGCCAGAACCGCCCTGCTCCATCTCAGCGAGGGGGGGCCGCTCCACGTCTCAGACCTCGCCGCGGCTGCCGGCGTCGATGTCTCCACCATGAGCCGGACGCTTCGCCACCTCGCCGGTTCTGGGTTCATCGCCCGCGAGCCGGGAGAAGACCTGCGAGCTGTCCGCATTTCCATCACCCCGCCGGGGCATGACGCCGTCGCCGGGTTGTTGGCGGCTGGCCAACAGATCCTTAGCGAGGTTCTGGCCGGCTGGGACGCAGCGGACCGCGACGAACTCTCCCGGCTATTGATGCGCTTTGCCGACGACTTTGCCAGGTACCTGCGCCAACCTTCCCACGCGGACCGCTTCGCGGGAGCCGTCGGATGACTTTGACTCCGGAATCTTCTGCGGTTGCGCCTACGGCGCTTACGCACCGCCAGGTTTTGATCGTCTTCAGCGGACTCATGCTTGGGATGCTCCTTGCCGCCCTCGACCAGACCATCGTCTCAACAGCGCTACCCACGATCGTCGGAGAGTTGGGTGGCCTCAATCATCTCTCCTGGGTCGTCACCGCCTACCTGCTGACCTCTACCGCTTCGGTGCCGCTCTACGGCAAGATCAGCGACCTTTACGGCCGGAAGATCGTCTTCCAGTTCGCCATCGTGATGTTCCTGCTTGGGTCGGTCGTTTCCGGCGCCTCCCAGAACATGCTCATGCTCATCATCGCTCGCGGGGTCCAGGGAATTGGGGGCGGTGGGCTCATGTCGCTGTCGATGATCATCATTGCGGACATCGTCTCGCCCCGGGACCGCGGCCGGTACCAGGGCTATACCGGCGCCGTGTTCGCCACCTCGAGCGTGGCGGGACCACTCCTTGGCGGATTCTTCACGGACAGCCTCTCCTGGCGTTGGATCTTCTACATCAACATCCCGTTGGGGCTGCTGGCGCTCGTCGTTACATCGTCGGTTCTCAACCTGCCCTTCGTACGGCGCCAGCACAAGGTCGACTACTTTGGCGCGACGCTGCTCGTCGCCGGGGTGAGCGCCCTACTGCTCGTGACGGTCTGGGGCGGCAACGAGTACCGCTGGGGTTCCTCAACCATCACGGGCCTGGCCGCCCTCGGTGGGTTCTTGATGATCGCCTTCGTCTTCCAGGAACGGCGTGCGGCTGAGCCCATCCTTCCGCTTCGCCTCTTTCGCAACTCCGTTGTCAGCTTGGCCTCGGCGATAAGCATCCTCGTCGGCCTATCCATGTTCGGCGTGACGGTGTTTCTCCCGCTCTATTTCCAGATCGTCACCGGGGCCTCGGCAACAAAGTCCGGTCTCCTGATGATCCCGATGGTTGTTGGGCTCATGCTCACGTCGATATCCTCCGGGCGCATTATCAGCCACACGGGAAAGTACCGGATGTTCCCCATTGCCGGCAGCCTTGTGACCACTGTCGGACTTTTGCTCATGAGCCGGCTCGATGTCGGGACTACGCGGCTCGAGTCATCCGCGTACATGTTCGTACTCGGCTGCGGACTCGGGATGATGATGCAAACCCTGATCCTCGCGGTCCAAAACGTCGTGCCCCACGCTGACATGGGCGCCGCGACCTCTGGCGTCACGTTCTTCCGCTCGATGGGAGGTGCGTTTGGCGTGGCGGCCTTCGGTAGCATCCTCAACAACCGCCTCGACTACTACGTCCCAAGGCACGTGCCCCCTGCCGTTCTCCAGTCGCTCGGTTCGCCATCAGGTGACGCGCTCGGACGGAGCCGCCGGGTGATCGAGGCGCTTCCCGAACTCGCCCGCGTCGGGGTGATCCAGTCATTTGCGGATTCACTTCAGGTCGTGTTCATGGCGGCCGTTCCGCTGGCGGTAGTCGCCTTCCTGCTGACATGGTTCTTGAAAGAAGTGCCCCTGCGTGAGGATGTGCACGTCGGAGGCGTGGCGGAAACTGAGTTCGAGCTTCCGCTTGGGCCAGGTGGTATTTCGGACGAGCGACCGCTGCCAACGTCCTCGACGCCGAGTGCCTGAGTCGACGACTTAATGGCAACGAAGAGCCGTTTGGTGGACGCGGAGCCGCGCCGGAGGCGGGTTACGTTCCGCTCTGCGGGACATCGTCCATTTTGAAACGGGGTCCAAACGTTCCGCGTGGGCTTCGTCTCACCCAGAGTGCGACGCTTCCCAACGTTTGCCGCCGCCATGAACTGTGCGGCCGCCCGAAACCCGCGCGGTTCGGGGACGAATGGTCGGCGGCGATGGAGGAACCCGCCGAAGCGAGAGATGTGCAGTCCTGGCGAATCCAGCGTTACTCCACCAAAACCGCGCCGGCTGGGCAGTTGCCGTCGCCAGTCTACCGGCGGAAGATCTTTCCGTAGGTATCCTGGCCTGCGGCTGCCCGTTCCTGTTCGGCTTTGCGCTCAGCGGGCGTGGCCATCGACGCGATGAATCGACGTTCGAGTTCAAGACCGGTCGCCAAGTCTACATCGTAACTCTTGAGGACGAGTCGCTTGGCCGTGGTAAGGGCGAATGGCGCCCGTTGTACGAAGATCGCTGCGTATCGTCGCGCTTCCTCCATCAGCAGTTCGGCTGACACGACCGAATTCACGAGCCCGATCCGGAGTGCCTCGAAGGCGGTGATAGGCTCGCCGGTCATAATGAGCTCCTTTGCTCGTCCCATGCCCACGAAGCGTGCCAGCCGTTGAGTTCCTCCGCCGGCTGGCAACGCTCCGAACTTGATCTCCGGAGTGCCAATCTGAGCACCTTCGGCCATCACCCGAATATCGCATGCGAGCGCGATCTCGCAACCGCCTCCCATCGCGGCGCCGTTGATGGCGGCGATCACCGGTTTTGGGTGGTCTTCGAAGACCGTGAAGAAGTCAAGGTCGAGCGACGCGCCGCCGCCGAGCTCCTTCAAGTCCGCGCCCCCGCAGAAGTGCCGTCCAGCACCGGTGACGATGACCGCGCGGATGTTCTCATCGGCCTGTATCGCGCCGAATGCGGACCGCACCTCTTGTGTGAGCTTCGGTGAAATCGTATTGGCGCGATCCGGCCGGTTCAACGTCAACGTCGCTATTTCCTCTGACATGCTGATAGTGATGGTCTCGTACATCGAATCGGCTCCGCGGTAATCAGATGCTGGGGTCACAACCGGTCTATGCACGGCACTCTGGGCGGGAACGCCAATGCTGTCAATCGAGATTGACTTTCCCGAGCTTAGCGACAATATTCGCTGGCGCCGTGTGGTAATCGACGCGCCCGGCCCGTACTCGCACGCTAAGAAAGGGTTCCATGGATTTTGATCTTTCCGAGGAGCAACAGCTTCTCAAGGCGTCCGTCCGCTCGTTCCTCGAGAACGAGATCGCTCCTCAGGTAAACGAGTACGAGCGGAAGGGTCCGCTGACGCGCTCCGAGACCATCGCGTTTATTAAGCAGTTGATGCCTTTCGGATTTTACAACGGCAGGCTCGACGCGGACTGCGGCGGGTCGAACCTCGATGCAAAGACGTACGGCGTGATAAACGAAGAGCTCTCTCGCATCTGGGCCGGCCTGTGCGGCACGATCTGGATAGCCGGGGGGCTCCCGACCGGGCTCGACGAAGCCGAAGAACGGGAGGCCAAGGCCAAGCTGCGTGCGGGCGAGAGCATCGGATGTGGCGGAATCTCCGAGCCGGACCATGGCTCCGACTCGTCATTCATCGCGACGAGCGCACGGCTCGATGGCGATGAATGGGCGGTGAATGGGACAAAGACCTGGATTTCATGCGGTCCGATTGCGGACCACATGAACCTTATGGTGACCGTGAATCCGGGTTCGGGACGCGAAGGGGTCCGTAGCATCTACCTCCGCAAGGAGGAGTCACCATGGGAGGTGGTACGGCACAACGCACTGCTCGGGGTGCGCGCCTGGCCCAACGGGGAACTGCGGTTCGACGATGTGCGCGTGCCGCGGAAGAACTTGCGGGATCCTCGCGCTCAACGAGCACCAGGGACGGGGGGGCAAGTGTGGAACTTCCAGCAACCACGAACCCTCCTTGCAATCATGGCGGTCGGGATAGCGCAGGCGGCAATCGATGCTTCCATCGCTTACGCGAAAGACCGCCACCAATTCGGCCGGCCGATTGCCAGCTTCCAACTGATCCAGGAGATGCTCTACGAGATGGTCGTGGAAACCGAATCCGCACGGCTCCTCACGTACCGGGCGATGGACTTGCAGGATAAGGGTCAGGACTCCACGTGGCAGGCTGCCATGGCGAAGGGATTCGCCACGGAGATGGCCGTCCGGGTGACATCGAAGGCAATTGAGATCCATGGTGCTCTCGGACTGACGGAGGGATACCCGATCGAGCGATATTTCCGGGACGCCCGCTCGCTTACCATCCCCGATGGGACGACGGAGATCCAGAAGCTCGTCGTTGGCCGCCGGCTAACCGGTATTTCCGCGATCAACTGACGAGGAACGGGGTAAGGAAAATTGGCAGAGGCAGCAGTTACGCTGTGGCTTTCCGGCACCGGCGACGCCGTGCTCTTATGGGGCAGACACTGTGCCGCCTGTGGAACGGATAGCTTTCCACCGCAAGACTACGGTTGCGTCGTCTGCGGCGCACATGGACATACGTTCGAAGCGCGCACTCTCCCCACCGAGGGCACGTTGCTCACATTCACGGCGGTACGGGTCCACGAGACAGAGCCGGTGCCGTTTTCACTTGGCGATGTCGAGCTCGATTGCGGGCCTGTTGTGCGCGCAAAACTCGCGCAAACCGTGCCGCCTCAAATCGGAGCGAAGGTTCTCGGTGTAATCGCTACCGATGGCGATGCTGAGCGGTTCGAGTTCGCCCCTTTGGGGAGGGCCGGGAAATGAAGACACTTTCGGATCTGCGCCCCACCTACGTCGTCGGGATTGGGCTTCACCCCTACCAGAACCGCTCAGATACCACCTATGTCACTCTCGGTTTACGCGCGGTCCGCGAGGCTCTCGATGACGCGGGCATCGCATGGCAAGCGGTCGAAAGCGCTTACGTGGGCAGTGCGTTGCTCGGGATGGCGGTAGGCGCCGGCATGCTGCGCTATCTCGGCGCGACTGGCATCCCGTTCGCCCAGGTTGAGAATGCTTCGGCGTCTGGCTCCACATCCTTCCGCCAGGCCGTGTATGAGGTTGCCGCGGGCCTCGCCGATGTCTCCCTCGCGATGGGTGTCGATAAGGCGGAGCCGTGGCGGGTCGCGCCAGCGAAGGCCGGAATCGCCAGCCTCGCGGATCGCCTGTCGGCGCCATTCACTCACTTTGCGATGCTCACCGAGAAATACATGACGGATTCTGGCGCAACACCCGAACAAGTGGCGAAAGTTGCGGTGAAGAACCATCGCAACGGCGCCTTTAACCCTTACGCGCAGCGCCAGAAGGTTCGGACGCTGGAGGAAGTCATGGCGCCGCCCGTCATCTCTGGCGCCCTCACCCGTTTGCAGTGCACGCCCGTGGGTGAAGGCGCCGCAGCCGTGATAGTGATGTCGGAAGAAGGAATGAAGCGACACGGAATACCTATGCGACGAGCGGTACAGGTCCTCGCCTCCGCATCTCGATCGGAGCAGCCCTTTGGCCGGGAGAACGGTGATTCGGCACTCACGAAGGCCACTACGGAGCAAGCCTACGCACAGTCTGGACTTGGCCCCAAAGACATAGACATCGTGGAGTTACATGACGCATTCAGCATCGAAGAGTTGCTCTACCTGGAAGTCATGGGGTTCTGCCGGGAGGGCGAGGCCGCGGCCGAGCTTGAGATGGGGTCGTTCGACATCGGCGGTCGAGTGGCGGTCTCGCCGTCAGGCGGACTCATTGCCATGGGTCACCCGTTGGGGCCAACAGGCACGGGGCAGGTTGTCGAGGTGGTTCGCCAGCTGCGAGGCGAAGCCAGGCAGCGACAACATCCCAACGCCCGTGTGGGCCTGACCCACATGGTTGGGATCGGCCCGGTCTGTCTTGTCCATATCCTTCGCGCCGCGACCGCCTGACCGCGGCAGGTCGGGCCCTCGCGTGAATCGGTGAGGACCCAGGCCCTCGGGATCCCGTAGGTCCGAAGAACCGCGCCATCCGTCTCGGTTCATGAAGTGGATGTCGTTCGTCCGATCCCAAACGCCTTCTGTGCCGCTGCTCGAAGTTCGCTACGGAAGTCCGGGTGGGCGATGCTGATCAACTCCTCAGCGCGTTCCCTTTCCGATTTTCCCATTAATTTGGCGACGCCGTACTCGGTCACGATCATGTCGGCAAACTGTCGCGAGATGCTTGCCACGCCAGGGTAAGTGAACTCGGGCACGATAGTTGAGACCCATTCGCCGTCAGGACGCTTCTTTCGCGAAAGCACCGAGTGAATCGAGCGCCCTCCGTCGGAGAGCAGCGCGCCAACGACGAACTCAACCTGTCCGCCAACTCCCCGAAAGTAACGTGGACCGACCCGTTCGATCCCGATCTCGCCCCACAGCGTTATCTCGAGCGGAGCATTGATCGCGACGAGGTTGTCGTTCTGGGAGATGTACTTCGGGTGGTTGTTCACCGTCATGTCGCGAATGTCGAAAAGCGGATTGCCATCGACCCAGTTCCACTCGTCCTCGTTTCTCGGTATCAGCCCGGTCAGCGAAACTTTGCCCGGTGCAAGGTTACGGCGGCTGTTGTTGATGACACCTGACTGGATCAGTTGGAGCGGGCAGATGACCTCGGTATGGCATCCAAGGTCCTCCTTGCCCTCCAGGAATGGAGCCACGCGGACTGGCATGGCGCCGCCGCCGAACATCACTGTGTCTCCGTTGTTGATAAGTTCTGCGGTATAGGCGCCGCAAACCTGGCTGGGATCAACTTCTTCTTCCGGCGTTTCGGCGAATATCGATGGGCGAGCGACCGGGACGGCATCGACCAGGAGATCGAATTCTTCCACGCGCATCCAGTTGTCCCCGCCGGGGATGACTGGTAGGTCCGGGTTCACTTCGCCGATGACGGTGCGGGCATTCTTGGCCTGCGTCCGGGAGTGCCAAAGGTTCGAACCGAATGTCACGAATCCCGCGCGATTCGGCGGGGTGACCGTGACGACAAAGACGTCAGCCCCCGTCTGCCTGGTCGTGAACTCCTCCCGGAAGGGCGCCCCGGCGAGCGCGCCGAGAAATGAGGGGTTCATCGGCACGAACTCGACTCTGGGGCTGTGCTCGGCAAGGAGAACGAATTCTGGCTCCGTGTAGGCAAACATGGACCTCGTTGTCCACGAATTGGCTGCACCTGGATGTAGCAAAACGGCCGGAGCCGCGGACCAGGAGGCGTCAATCTGCACATCGCTCAGTTCGGACGCCCTGTGAGCGAGCGCACTCACCACAGCCAGCGGCGTGTTGATTGGGGAGGCCATGGCGATCGTCACGCGGTCGCCACTGTTTATCAGCGCGGCCGCGTCCGAAGCGGACCTGATCTTTTGTGAATATGCATCTTTCCACGACCAACTCAATTGAATGCTCCCCCAGGATTGCTCGCCGCCGCGAGGTGGCGTTACAGTTCTGCGAAGGTCGTCCGATGTCAAGTTGGACGCCGAACAATATGAAGTTTTTCGCGGTGATGGCCGACCAGGGGCGTGTCGGGGTCCTACCGTGAAAGAACAACGCTGGTGCGCAATGGCGGGTCCACTCTACGGAACACGGATCATCGAGTTTGCAGGGATTGGTCCCGGCCCGTTTTGCGGGATGATGCTGTCGGACATGGGCGCAGAAGTGATCCGGATAGACCGCACCGATAGCGTTCAGCCACGGGGGAAGGACGGCCTGTCCCGAGGGCGGCGTTCGATCGCGTTGAACCTAAAGTCGCCGCTGGCGGTTGAGGTCGCTTTGAAACTCTGTGAATCAGCCGAGGCAGTGTTCGAGGGTTTTCGGCCCGGAGTCATGGAGCGGCTCGGACTGGGACCAGGTGTCTGCCTGAAGCGCAAGCCGAGGCTTGTGTACGGGCGCATGACCGGCTGGGGCCAGGATGGCCCGCTCGCCCAGGCCGCCGGTCACGATCCGAATTACATCGCACTGGCTGGCGTGCTCCACACGATCGGTCGGCGGAACGAACCGCCGACGCTGCCGCTTAATTTGATCGGCGACTTCGGCGGGGGCGGGTTGCTGCTCGCCTTCGGACTTGTCTGCGGCATCCTCGAAGCGAGAAGTTCGGGGAAGGGACAGGTCATCGATGCCGCAATGGTCGATGGCGCAGCCACACTCGCGACGCTGATCTACGCATTGAAGGCACATGGCCGTTACGTCGATGAGCGCGAGTCCAACTTCCTGGACGGTGGTGCGCATTTCAACCAGGTGTACGAGACGAGTGATGGCAAGCACGTGAGCATCTGTTCGCTTGAACCGCAGTTCTACGATGAACTCGTGCAGAAGCTCGATCTCGACCGTGTCGAGTTTGCTCGCCAGATGGACCGGGACGCATGGCCCGCCTACCGGGAACGGCTGACGACATTATTCAAGCAGAAAACGCGGGCCGAGTGGTGCGAGATCCTCGAGGGAAGTGACGTTTGTTTCGCTCCGGTGCTCTCGCTCACTGAGGCCCCCAATCATCCCCATAATCGT
>CAZKZR010000085.1:0-9156 GCA_964557245.1 uncultured Anaerolineaceae bacterium
CAGGAGGAGGAGCCCAAACCTGCGAGCCCAACCGCACCACCGTCAGCCGTGCGGCCACCAGGCCCTGATAGTTATTGAACGCCGCAGACGACCGATTTGTTCCCGGCCGTTAAGGCGGCGGGACAGGTTGTCTAAGGGGCCTGGATGTTCGCCCACACGGTCATACCAGCAAGAGCGCCGGAGGCGCACAATGGGTGCGATGAACTTCCTCGTTTGCCTGGACGGCTCACCACGATCACTCGACGTGATCCCTCACGCGACCAAGTTGGCCAAGGCGACCGGTGCTGAACTCGTGCTCGTCCGCGTGCTCGATCCGCGGGTCGATGCTGCCGGCGTTGTCGCCGCGGAACTCGAGCCAGCTGTGCGGCAGGTCGAGAAGGAGTGGGCGCAGTCGCTCGAAGAGACCCTCGCCGCCTCAGGCGCGCGGGGGAAGGCTGTCGTCGTCCGGCGGGAATGGGGCAAAGAGATCGCCGATGCGATCGCAGCCGTCGCCGATGCGGAAGACGTTTCGCTCGTAGCCCTGAGTTCGCGCGGCAGTGGGGCGGTCCGCCACGCGCTCCTGGGCAGTGTGGCGATGGGTGTGGTTGGCCGCAGCACCGTCCCGGTCCTGGCGCTGGGCGGTCATGCCCTGCCGTCGGCGACCGAGCGCCCGGGATTCCACCTGTTAATTACCTCCGATGGTTCGCCGGATGCGCGCAGCGTTTTCGAGGGCGTCCGCCCGCTGCTTTCCGCGGGCGGGATAACGGTGACGTTGTTGGAAGTGATGATGCTCCACCTCAACGAGACGGAGACTGCCGCGAAGTGGCGGGTGACGGAGGGCCTGGTAGAGCTTCGACGGCGGCTGCCCGACGGTGTGGAAACGGGCATCGAGGTGCGGATGGCCGCACCAGGTGGAGGCGTGGATTCGGCGATTGTGGCGGCCGCCAAGGAACTCGGCGCCGACGCGATTGCGATGGCGACGCACGGCCATAGCGCACGCCGCCACCTTGTGGCAGGCAGTACCGCGCTCGGGGTGCTTGGAATGGCGGAGGCGCCAGTGATCCTGGTTAAGAGCCGGCCTGTCGACTAAGGCGCGTCAGTGAAAAAGGCGCTTGTAGTGGGCGCTCGCGAAGAACTCCTCAAGGATGGCGCGGGCGTGGATCGGCATTTCCAACGTCGAAAGTTCGTTGGGGCTCCAATAGCGGAAAGCCTGGCCTTCATTCACTTCGATCTCCGCCTCATCGATGTCCGGGTCGGCATAGTAGACGTGGTATAGGTCGGTGATCGAGGTTGGGAAATCCGGGTCCTTGCGGTAGAGTCGGAAGAGGCTGAGGTCGGCGAGCAAGATGCCGGTTTCTTCTTCGAACTCCCGAAACGCTCCGGCGTCAGGTGCTTCGTTGGGCTCCAGGATGCCGCCGGGGATCGACCAGCAATTCGGGTAGCGGTCAGGGGGAAGGTCGGCATCGCGTAGTTGAAGCAGTGCACGGCCCCAGCGGTCCAGGGCGATCACGCCCACTCCTGCTTTGTGGGGCTGGAGCAGCGAGACGGTGCCCCGGTAGGAATCGCTGGCGAGGAAGCGATCCAGCAGGTTGCGAGTACCCTGGTTCATCCGCAGTTCGGCGAAGGAATCCGGGTGGTGGTACTGGAAATCGAGTCCTTCGAACACCTGGATCTGGTCCCGTGGCACCCGGTCATCGGCGAAGAAAACGTGGAGCAGCCGAGGAAGCAACTCGGGGACTTCGAGGGGACTGACGGATTCGAAGAAGCGGAGGCGCTGAAGGCGAACACCGGTCTCCTCTTCGAATTCGCGGAGAGCGGTGGCCCGGGGATCCTCGGCGCCCTCGCGGCCGCCGCCCGGAGCGGTCCAACGGCCGATGCCGGCTGGCGGCACGTCATCGCTGCGCTGCTGGAGGAGGATCGATCCATCCTCAGCGATGAGCATGACGCAACTGCCTTCGCGTCCACTGCCCGGGGCTTTGTATGGCATGGATCGAGCGTAGCCCCGCGGACCCGAGCGGACTAGAACCCCGGGACCGGGTTCCTTTCGCCAACGACATCCTCCGCCCGGCGCTTGATGCCGTCCTTGTTCTGGGACGGGACGATGTAGAACTTCGCATCGCGGATGCCTTCGAAGACGAGACCCGCAACAACGGACGGGTCGTACCCGGATGCGAGCCCCTTCGCGAGGGCTTCCCGGAACTGCACCGCCTGGTCAGAGAAACTGCCGACGTTCCCCTTGTCAGCTGGCCGGTTGCGAGAGCTCTGCATGATCTTCGTGTTGATGAGGCCAGGGCAGACAACCGAAACCCCCAGCTTCTGCCCAGTGACCAGGAAATCCTTGTAGAGGGACTCTGAGAGCGCTACGACGCCGAACTTCGTCACGTCATAGACCGACATGAAGGGCGCAGTGGTGAGCCCGGCCATTGAGGCGGTATTCACGATGTGGCCCTCATCGCCGCCCTCGATCATGCGGGGGACGAACGAACGCACGCCATGGATTACGCCCCAGAGATTCACACCGACGACCCATTCCCAGTCGGCGAGCGAGTGCTCCCAGGCAGCGCCGATCACCTCGACGCCGGCGTTGTTGCAGACCACGTGCGCCGCGCCGAAGGTTTCATAGGTGGCCTTCGCGAGCATTTCCACCTGCTCCGGCTTGCTGACATCGCACACCTGGGCGAGGACCGGGACGCCCTTCGCTTTGATCGTGGCGGCGGCCGCCTGCAGAGGGTTGTTCTCGATATCGGCGAGGACGACCTTCATTCCTTCGGCCGCGAATCGCTCGGCCATTGCGAGACCGATACCGCTCGCGGCGCCGGTGACCACCGCTACGCGATCTTTGAACTGTTGCATGGGGGAGCGCTCCTCCGGGGATTGTGGCGCTAGCCTAGCGAACCGCTCTGAGCGTGGCGAATAGCCGGGCGCTGCTGTGTAATTCGAGTGCGGGAGGTGGCTGGATGACCTACACCCTGGTACTGCTGCGGCACGGCGAGAGCACCTGGAACCGGGAGAACCTGTTCGCGGGATGGCATGACGTGGGCCTTTCCGAGACTGGCATGGCGGAGGCGAAGCGGGGCGGCGAGCTCATGCGCGATGCGGGCCTCAGATTCGACGTGTTGCACACATCGCTGCTGAGACGGGCTATCCAGACGTCCCAGATCGCGCTCGATGTCCTCGACCAACACTGGATCCCCGTGCGGCGATCGTGGCGATTGAACGAGCGGCATTACGGAGCACTGCAGGGACTGAACAAGAAGGAGACGAGCGAGCGGTATGGGGCCGAGCAGGTGTTCGCGTGGCGGCGAAGCTACGACGTGCCGCCTCCGCCGCTCTCTGCGGATGATCCCGAACATCCGCGTCACGACCCCCGGTACGCCATGCTGGCGCCGGAAATCATCCCGGCGGCGGAGTGCCTGAAGGACGTGGTCGCGCGGTTTTTGCCGTACTGGTTCGATGGCATCGTCCCGGACCTGCGCGAGGGCAAAACGGTACTGGTTGGGGCGCATGGCAACACGCTGCGCGCGATGATCAAGCACCTGGACGGCATCAGCGATGCCGATATCGCGGAGCTGAACGTGCCAACCGGCATCCCGCTGGTATACGAGTTGGACGGCGACTTACGGCCGGTGAAGTCGGCGTATCTCGGTGATCCCGAGGCAGCGAAGGCGGCAGCCGAAGCGGTGGCACGCCAGGCGGGGTAGGGAGCTAGCCCCGGTCCTCCCCGGAGGCGGCAACTACTGGCCAGCAAGCTCAACGTGCGAGCAGCGTTTGGTTGAAGAACCCGACCACGCGCCGCTCGTACTCGTCGGGAAACGCCTTCAAGCCCCCGGTGTGGCCGGCGTTCACTTCCCAGGTCTGGTGCGGGGCGGTGGTGTTTCGCACCCAGATCCGGTTCAGGTCGCGCTCTTCGGCAACCTTCAAAGATGAGATGTAGAAGGTGGGGACGGCGATCCTATCGACGCTGCTCTCGAGGGACGGCGGCGGAAGGGAACCAGTCAGTAGCGAGACGACGGCATTGGCGCCTGCCACAGCCGGGAGACCGATGACATCGATCCAGGAACGCTTCAACGAAAGCGTTTCGTTGATGGAGCGGCCGCCGGCTCCGTCAGAAACCACCGCCGCGACGGGCGCTCCGTGGGTCACGGCATCGAGCGCAACCTCTCCGCCCATCGATATGCCAAGGACTCCGATTCGCGACTGGTCAATGCCATGGCGGGCCGCCAGGTAGTCCGCGGCCGCGATCACGTCGGGATAGGCGCCCCAGCCGAGAGCGTTGGTAGTGCCTTCGCTATCGCCGTGACCGCGGGAATCGATGGCAAGCACGCCGAACCCGTTGCGGACCAACATGCGTTCGTGAGCGATGGGCCTATGCCGGGCGCCGCCCGATCCGTGGATGACGATTACCGTCGCCCCATTCGTGGAGGGAACAAAAGAGCCGTGAATCTCCAGACCGTCGGAGGTGGTAAAGGCCACGAGTTGGTGAGGGGCGCCCATGTCCAGGTCTCGAGGTTCGAAGCGCGGGGCGTGAGCGATGTAGGTGCCCGCAACCACCGGCAGGACCACCCAATAAAAGGCGAACGGGGCCGCGAGGATGAGGGCGAACCGATATCGCAGCCTGGGGATAGCGCGGACGACGGTGACAACGCCGAGTGCCACGAGGACCAGGCCGGCGGCGGCCATCGCAACACCTGTGAAGTCATCCGCGTTGAGGTGTCCGTTCTTGACTGCGCCGACGACGTGAATCGTCGCTCCCGCGGCGAAGGCGGGCAGGCCAATGGCAATGGCGCCGAAACCGCGAACCCAACGGCCGGCGCGCAAGTAGGCCGCGACAGCCAGCGGCGGCAGGACCAGGGCGAGGAATGCCTGGGCGGCGTGTTCCGCGGTGCCCGCGCCTGCCTGAGGATGCACGACGCTCGCATCGATGAGGTGAACCCAGAGGACGGCGATCGTGACAGCGAATATGCGGTGCGAGAGGGCGGTGATACGCGGCCACGCAGTGAACGTGCCCGGGAGGGCTTCGGCGAGTGTCATGCATTCAGCGTTGCAGTTGCGCGGCGCGTTTCAATCGCCGCTCGGGAGCAGCGGACCACCACACTTTCGGATGACCGGCAGTTACCGGCGGCGAGTCGGCGGGAGCCGAAGGTTAGTCGTGCACCGGGTCTTCTTCGAGCGTGAAGCGCCGGAAGGCTTCGGCGAACTCCAGCCCGCTGCCGGATGCGGCGCCACGCGCCATTTCGTCCACAAACGGGAGAATGTCTTCGCCGAGCTGCGACGGGTGAGCCATCATCGCCTTCTTCTTGAGTTCCATGGTGCCGGCGATGTCGACCCAGACGTTCGGCTTGTCCGAGCCTGATAGCCACACCTGGCGGACCTTCCATGGTTCGTAGCCGTCGAGGAGCAATTCGGGAAAGGTCAGGCGGTCGCGGGCGGTGGGGAACGTTGCGTCGAGCGCGACATCTCCTGCGACACGGTGGTCCGGGTGGTTGACGTAGTTATCGGAGAAGAAGCGATTCGTCGGGTCGAAGGTGAGCAACGTGTGGGGGCGGTGCTTGCGGATCAGCCGGGCGACATCGCGGCGCAGTTCCAGGGTGTGCTGCAGGTAGCCGTCTGGATAGCCCATGAACTCGTAGTTTTTCACGCCGAGGATGTGGCCGGCGGCGCGCTGTTCAGCCTCGCGGATTTCAGTTAGTTTGCTGCTCGTCATGGCCGGGTCATCGCTGCCTTTGTCTCCCTTCGTGATGACCACGTAGGTGACTTCGCAGCCTTCGCGGGCCCACTTCGCCACGGTGCCGGCGACGATGAACTCGGCGTCGTCGGGATGGGCAACGACGACCATGGCGGAGGGCGGGGTGGGGACTTCGGTAACCGGCGGCATGGAGCGCTCCAGAGAGTTGTTTCGTGCAACGAGCGTAGCAGGGAAGGCCGGCCACGTACGAAGCCCACCCGCCGCCGCGGAAGAGTACCCTGCGCACCATGCCAGGGACGGATGCCAGCTGGAAGCACGCAAAATCGCGTCTCTCCCTTCTCACCCCGCCGCAACGCGAAATCGCGGCCTTGATCGCCGAAGGCGCGAGCAACCAGCAGATTGCCACCCGAAGGCAGATGTCCCTGAACGAGGCGAAGAGCGAGGTGAACCATGTCCTTGGCCGCCTCGAACTTTCGAGTCGCGAAGACCTCGCCGCCTTCTGGTTCTGGCAGTCTCGACGACGCTCCGTGCCGCTGTGGTTGAAGCTCGGCGGTGGCTTGGCGGCCCTGCTTATCGTGGCAGTCGCATTCGCGGCGGCCCTATCCGATGGCGATGGCGAAACAAAGGGGGAGACAGGCGAGGCGTCTCCCACGGCCAGCGGCCCACCTGGGACACCAACGGCGACGGTCCCTCCGTCGCTCGAGGCGCTCGGGCTGGCTCCCGTTGAAATTCCCTGGCCTGCGCCCGGGTCTGAGGGTCGACTGGCCTTCGTTAACCCGGCGGGAGAACTTCTGGTCAAACCGATGCCATCCGGGCAGGCCAAGATCGTGCGCGAAGGGGATGCTCATCGCACGCCGGCCTGGGCGCCCAGCGGCAAGTACCTCGCTTTCATCGAATCCAGCCATCTGGTGGTGTCCGACGAGCACGGCCACCTCACGCCGCTCACCCAGCCCGGCGTGGATGCCTCGTGGGGTTGGTCCCCAACCGAGGACGTACTCGCATACTTTTCGCCCGATGGCATGCTGCTCTACGACGCGGCAACGCGGGCAGCGCGCGTAATTCGCGGCCAGGGAGCGCCCTACCCCGAGCGGCCGGGCGGTCTGTATTGGTCCCCAGGCGGCACGATGATCCTCTACGGCGTCTACGCCGGGTACACCTCGCCGGGCAGGCTCGATACCACCGAACTCCGCGTCTACGAACTACGCACGGGCAACGACACGCTGCTCCTCGAAGAATCGATCCCGGCCAAAGGCGGCACGTCGCCACTCGGCTGGAGTGGCGATGGCCGCTGGGTGTTTTACCGGGAGCCTCCGGGATTCGGCAACTCAGCCTGGGCCGGCAGCGTCAACGTCCACGTCATGCTCGCCACCGGAGGCCCGTCGAAGACGCTCGGCGCCGTGGATGGCATCCCGGAGCACGTCTCGGTGCCTGTCGGGCCGGACTTGTTTGCCTACGTCTCCGGCGGATTCCGCTTCGCCACCGACGGTGGCCGGCGGCTGATGGTTGTGTCGAACGGAGTCGAACGGGAGTTGCCCGGCTCGCCGCCGGGCACAGTCTCAGCGCTCGCCATTTCGCCCAACGCGACGAGGCTGGCCTCGATTGCTATGCCAGAGCCGCCGCCGATCACCGGCAACTTCGGCCTCGCCGAAATGCTGGAGCTACTGAGGAGCGAAAAACTCTGGGTGCAGACCATCGGCCTTCCCGCCAAAACGCAACTGACCAATGACCCTGCCTTCCGCGATGAGCACCCGGTCTGGAGCAAGGACGGCAAAACCATCGTCTTCGCCCGGATCGACGCCGTTGGCGACGCCTCCATCTGGCGGATCGCCAGTTCCGGCGGGGACCCAGAACTCATCCAGGACGGCCTCGGGTTCGGCGAACGCGGCGTCAGCGGCGTGTACGGCTGGATCGAATGGTCCGACCTGCTGGCCTGGTGGCAGCCGCAGTAACCAACTGGCGGGTTTACGCGCCCGTTCCGCCGGCAGGGTAGCCTTTTGCATATGGTCCCCGCCCGGCGTATCTCCACGACAGTCATCCGCTCCGAGCGCGGTTACGTCGAAATCGGCGCCGCGGGACTGCTGCTGATCGCTCTGTGCGGGTTCGCGCTGTTCCTCTACTGCCGGGCCGAAGAACAAACGGTGCCGGTGACGGGGCGCTCGCAGAAGGTCGCGATGTCCGAGAAGGACCAGGCGAAGCTGGGTGCTGATGCTTACGCCCAGGTCCTGAACCAGGAAGCCGGCGACGTCATTCGGTCGGGTCCTGAGGCGGAGATGGTGCAGCGCGTGGGGGAGCGCATTGCGGCGGTAGCGGATGATCCCGGCTTCGATTGGGAGTTCACGCTGATCGAATCAGCGGAGGTGAACGCCTGGTGCCTGCCGGGCGGCAAGGTGGCGGTCTATTCGGCGATCCTCGGGGTGGCGCAGGACGAGAACGGGCTGGCCGCGGTGATGGCGCATGAGATCGCCCATGCGATCGCCCAGCACGGCGCGGAGCGCATGCTCCAGCAGCAGCTCACGCAGATCGGGCTAACGGCGGTTTCGACGACGCTCGGCGGACTTGACCCGGCGGCGCAGGGGGCCGTACTGGCGTTGTTCGGGGCGGGCGCCCAATTCGGCGTGCTGCTGCCATTCAGCCGGGACATGGAATCAGAGGCGGACCACATTGGGCTGATTTACATGGCCCGCGCCGGATATGACCCGGAGGCAGCGGTCGCGCTCTGGCAGCGGATGGCGGACGAGCGCGATGGGCCAGAGGTGCCGGAGTACGCCTCGACGCACCCATCGGATGCGACGCGGATCAAGAATCTTCAGAAGTGGATGCCGGAGGCGAAGAAGGAGTACGAGGAAGCGCTCGCGAAAGGAGCCGCGGACTAACCCTGGGCCGCGGGGCCAGGATCGAAGATGCCGAGGAGGGCGCGGATCTGTGCCTGCTGCTCGATCGGGTGGCGGAAGGGGAGTTCCGGGTGGACCTCGTATTCGTTACGGCGGCCATGCCGCACCTTGGTCAGGTAGCCTTCCGTAACCAGGTCGTTGACGATGGCGAAAGCGGTGCGTTCCGTGATCCCGACCTTCTCAGCGATTTCGCTCAGGCGGATGTGCGGGTTCTGCATGATGCAGAGGAGCACGTGCGAGTGATTCGTCAGGAATGTCCAGTCGGCCATTTCGAGCAGTGTCTATGCGGCGAGATATACGTCAAGGGCCAAACGGGCTGATTACTCGCCCGCGAGCCACTTGGCCTTATGGCGGCCACGTGCCAGCGGTGCTCCTCCATCGCTGACCTCGAACTCATACGTGAGGTAAGCGGTGCGACCGGAGCGGCCCTTGTCAGCGACCCATTCGGTGATCGTGTATTCGCGGCCCATGAAGAGCGGGGCACAGACTGCGAGATCATGCTGGGCCCACATCCCCGGTTCGCGCACGCCGGTGACCCTGGGCACGCGGGGCTGGTCCGGGTGGCGGACGAGGTGAAGGGCAACGACGTGGAGGTACTCC
>CAZKZR010000086.1:0-9124 GCA_964557245.1 uncultured Anaerolineaceae bacterium
GACAGCGCCGGCGATCGACTCCATCGAGCGGACGGCTTCGCGGACTGCTTCCTGGCCGCGCTGGGCGGCGGCGCGGGAGTCCTCGGCGGCGGTTGCCACTTCCTGGGAAGCTGAAGCGACGAGCTGGATGCGCTGGCCGATTTGCGTGGCTTCTTCGCGTGAGGCCGTGGCCGAATCGGAAGAGGCCGCGGCGCTTGCTGCCAACTGCTGGGAGCCGGCAGCCACCCGCTCCACCTCCTGGGCGGAATCGTGGGAGAGGGCCGAAAGGTTCACGGCGCTGCGTGTGACCTCGTTGATGGCGACGGCAATCTGCCCGGTGGCGGCCGCCATCTGGTCCGAGTTTTCGCGCAGCGAGTTGGCGGCATCGGTGATGCTGCCAGCGCCGCGCTGCACTTCGCTGATGAGCGCGGAGAGGCTGGCCCGCGAATCGTTGTAGCTTCCGATGGTGGAGACCATCTGGGAGATCACTTTGTTGACGCACACGGCGGCGGCGCCGATTTCATCGCCGGCCGGGTTGAGGATTGGCTTGGTCACCGGTTGGACGTAAACGCTCAGGTCACCGTTGGAGATGGCGCGGATGCCGGATTCGAGGTCGGAAACGCAGTGCTGCTGGAGGCTGGTCAGACGGGTGACCACCTCGTTGGCGGCGCGCTTGACCTGGCGGGCGATGTAATAGCCCACACCGAGGCCGAGCAGCATGGCGACGACAGTGACGCCAATCATGAGCTTCGTAGAGGAGTCAGCGGTGGCGGAGGCATGTTCATCAGCAGCGCTGGCCGCTTCGATGTTCGCCGCGCCGACCGCATCAAGGGCGGCGTTCATGGCGTCGATGTTCGCCGTCATGGCGGCAGCCGCGGCGAGGGCTTCGGTGTCGTTGCCCTGGGAGAGCAGGTCCAACACGTTGCGGCGGGCGGCGATGACCCCATCGACCTGGGCGGAAACCTGTTGCCAGCCAGCCTGCTTTTCGGGCGTATCGAAGGTTGGGCCCGCGTTAGCGGTCGCCTCCTCAGCGAGGACCAGCTCTTTGCGTGAGGCCTCAATCAGCGAGGCTCGTTTGGCCGGGTCGGTGGCAAGGAAGGCGCGCTTTTCTTCGCGCGCGCTCTTGACCATGTTGAGGTTGGTCTCATCGGCGTAGCGCATGCCCAGCAGGTCATGCTTGTAGAGATCGTCCGTAAGGGTCGATGCGGTTTGCAGCCGGGAGACGCCGATCAGCGCTACAGCGGCAGTGAATACCAGGACGATGGCGAAGCCGGCCAGGAGCTTCACCTGGATGCTTCGATTGTTGAACCATGACATATGCAGCAGCCCCGAGGCGGGCAAGTCGCTGCGGCTGCGCTCCCGTCCTTCTGAGCATCGGAAAACGGAGAAGAGCGGGGGATAAGGGAATGCCCCGAGATCGGGAGTTGGAGCTCCGAAAAACTCGAACCCGGTTCGGGAGAATGTGGAGACGGGGTTTCCATGGGTGCGGTTAGCCGGGGTATTGGGGGTACCCCGGCGCCGCCACGAGAGGGGTGCGCGGTCCGATGACCGGTTTACCCGCGCCTGCGAATTGCGAACGCGCTGAGCGCGATGGATGCGACTGCGAAACCGCTCATGACCATGAGGTCCTGGTTCAGCTCCGTCCCGGGGAGATCGGTGAGGGTGGCCCGCACGCCATCAGCCGCGTAGGTGGGAGGAGCCAGCTTCGCCGTCTGCTGCAAGAGCTCGGGCAACTGCTCGGCGGGCAGCAGGACGGGGGCGAAGAAGAGAACGTAGAAGATGATGAGCTGGGTTGTGGCGTTCACGAGTTGCTGGTGGGGGCTGAACATGGCCAGGGCGACGCCCACGCCGGTGAGGGAGAACACGCAGAGGACCATCACGAGGATGAACGCGGGTTCGAAATTCAGGGTCAGGCCGTAGTGCCAGGCGCCGAAGAGCAACGTGAACGCGACGCCAGGCAGCGAGGTCACGGCCACCACTGTTATCAGTGACAGCAGGTACGCCTCGCGGCTGATTGGCAGGGTGAGGAAGTATTCGATGCGGCCCTCCGCCTTCGATTGGGCGAGCATCTGCGGGAGCATGACGAGGCCCATGGTGACGAACGACTGGGTGGCGGTGCCGGTCACGAGGAAGAGCGCCGACGCGTCGGAGATGTTCGGGATGAGGTAGCCCATGCCGAGGACGAGGCCAAGAGCGAGCACGATCTGGATGACGGCGATCATGGGCACTTCATCGCGCATGGACCGGAGCTGCATTCCGAAGAGATCGCGGTACTGGCGGGCGGCATTCATGAGACAGCCTCGAGTTCTCGCGCCGGGGTCATGACGGCGGCATAGATGTCGTCCAGCGTGGGCGGGCCGATGCGGAAGTCCGAGAGGAAGCCGGCCTCGCGGACAGCGGAAAGCCAGCTGCTGACGGCGGGCAGATCTCGCTGGTCAAAGAGGTACTTCCCGGGCTCGTCCCGTTCGAGGGTGAGTGCGGGGTGGGGGGTGACGGCGCCGGAAAGCGCGAGTTCCAGCCGGAGTTTGTCTGTCACCAGGGAGCGCAGGGCGCCGGGAGTGCCCTGCCGGATGATCTTCCCGCCATCGATGATGGCGAGGCGATCAATGAAGCGCTCGGCTTCGGCGAGGTTGTGGGTGACGAGGAGGACGGTTGCGCCGGAGGCGCCCAATTCGCCGATGGTGTTCCAGAGCAGTTGGCGGCGGATTGGGTCGATGTCGTTCGTCGGTTCGTCCAGGACGAGCAGCCTGGCGGGCGCCGCGATGGCGGCCGCGAAGCCTGTCATGCGGCGCACGCCGCCGGAAGCGGCATGCATGGACGTGTTGACGAACGGGCCGAGGTCAAGCTGGCCGACGAGTTCGTCGCGGCGCTTGCGGGCGTCTCGTGAACCGACCCCGCGGAGGCGCGCCGAGTACTCGATGAGTTCGCCGACGCGGAGGGAGAGCAAATCAAACTGGCCTTGCGGCAGGAAGCCGATGGAGCGCCGGGCGAGGCCCGGGTTGCGGACCACATCCGCGCCGTCGAGCGTGATGGCGCCGGAAGTCGGCTTGAGGACTCCGAGCACCTGGCGCACGAGGGTGGTCTTGCCGGCGCCGTTCGGGCCGAGGAGGCCGTAGATCTCGCCCGGGCGGAGGGCCAGCGAAATGCCGTCATTGGCGAGTGTGCCGTTGCGGTAGCGCTTCACCAGGTCCCGGATTTCGAGGACCGGCTGAGCGCCGAGGTTGAGGACCATTGCGGAGCTACCTTTCTGACCGTGCGCCGGTGCGGCGGAGCAGGTCCTCGAGGGCGTAGATAGCTGAATCGAGTTGATGGATGCCGGGTTCCATTTCGCCGATGGCCTGGAGGCCGGCGACGCAGGCCGCGCCGAGCAGGGACACGGCGTGGAGGTCCAGGTCGGTCGCGATTTCGCCGAGGCCCATTGAGATGAGCAATCCGGCGGCGATTTGCTCCACAGATTCGGACGGGGTGTCCGCGGCGCGGCGCAGGGCGGGATCGACGGGACAGGCGCCGATCGATTCGAGACCGTTTTGGACCAGCATGGAAAGAGGCGACGTGGTGTTCGTGGACATCGGTATCCCTCCTCGATTGCGAAAGAATAACACCGGACTTAAGAAAATCAATACTCATTTTGATTTTTCTTACTATGACCTCAGTAAGCCTCGTTCGGGTCGCATTGCCGTGGTCGGCGAGCCGTTTTCTCCTCGGTATGCCGGCGGGCGCCTTGTTGACCTCGCAGCGGCTGCAAGCTGTACCGTCGCGGTGTGGCGAACGAGCGCACTGAGGGGTCGGTAGGGGAAGTCGCGCGTTACTTCCTGCGCCTGGGCGTGATCGCGTTCGGAGGGCCTGCGGCGCACATCGCGATCATGCGGCGAGAGTTGGCCGGCAAGCGGGACTGGACGACCGACCAGGAGTTGGTGGACATGCTCGGGGTCACCAACCTGATCCCGGGGCCGAATTCGACCGAGATGACGATGCACCTGGGGGCTGTGCGGGCGGGCTGGCGAGGCCTCTGGGTGGCCGGGCTGTGTTTCATTCTGCCGGCGGTACTGATCACGGTTGCGCTGGCCTGGGCCTACGTCAGGTACGGGTCCACGCCGGCGGGAGAAGGGATCATCCTTGGGGTGCAGCCCTTCATGCTCGCGATCATCGCGCAGGCCATCTGGGGCCTGAAGGGAGCGATGCTGAAGGGCGCCGAGACCTTTGTCCTGGTCTTCGTGGTGGCGTTCGCAGCGGTCGCTGGTGTGGGCGAGGTAATCCTGATCTTCGGGGCCGGGATAGCGCTGTTGTTCATGCACATCGCGGTGCGGCTGCTCACGCGCCAGGCCCGCCGAAACCTCGACGGTGGGGACGGCCGGAAGCGTGGCGGTGGAGGGCGCGGGCCGTTTTCACGGCGTTGGGCGATGGCGCCGCTCATGCTCGCTTCGTCGCAGGCGCCGGGATATTCGCCCTGGGAACTGCTGCTCGTTTTCCTCAAGATCGGCGCGCTGCTCTATGGGAGCGGGTATGTGCTGCTTTCCTTCATGCAGACGGAGTTTGTGGACAGCCGCGCATGGCTGACGCAGGCGCAACTGGTGGACGCGATCTCGGCCGGCCAGTTCACGCCTGGGCCGGTTTTCAGCACGGCGGCATTCGCGGGGTACGTGATCGATGGGTGGCGAGGGGCGGCACTGGCGGCGGTGGGGATCTTCTTGCCTTCGTTCGTGTTCGTGACGGTGACACACCCGATTGTGCCGCGGCTGAGGCGTTCAACGTGGGCGTCACCTTTCCTCGATGGGGTGAACGCGGCAGCGCTGGCCCTGATGGTGGTGGTGACCTGCCGGCTTGCCCTGGAAGTACTCGACGGGTGGTATTCGGCGTTACTGTTCGTTGCGGGGATTGCCGTGCTGCTTCGCTTCAATCCGAATAGCGCCTGGCTGGTCCTCGCAGGGCTCGTAGCCGGGCTGGCGTACACCGCGGTGACCTGAACGGGCGGACAGTCAGCCTTGGATGTCCATCCGGGTGAGGCTCAAGGCGTTCTGTCGCGTGGGAGGAGTTCGCGGGCAGGCGCGACGCGATCGGAAAGCGAGCGGGGACTGAGCCCCGCGACTCCAGGGTCTTTCGTGTCCGTTGAACCGCGGCTGCCGCTTTTCCAGGAACGCCGTTACCGCCTCCGTGTGGTCCGGCAGTCGGCGGGCGATCTGATCGCGCAGGCCCTCGCGCTCCATCACGGCTTCGAGATCCGGGTCCATGGGGTTCTTGGCGAGTAACTCCTTGATCATCATCACGGCTTGTGTCGGGTTCTCGGCGATTTCCGTGGCCCTGGCGAGGGCAGTCGCGAAGAGGTCTTCGGGTTCGGTGACGGCGGAAACGAGGCCGATGCGCAGCGCTTCTTCGGCGCCAACCATGCGGCCCGTCAGGCACATGTCCGTGGAGTTGCCGAGCCCGACGATCTGGGCGAGCAAGCGGGTGGAGCCGAGTTCCGGCATCAGGCCCATTTTCACAAAGCGGATGCTGAACTGGGCTTTGGTCGAGGCGATGCGCACGTCGAACGGAAGGATCATAGTGAGGCCCACGCCGACGGCGTAACCGTTGACCGCGGCGATGGTCGGCTTGGCGGCACGGATGGCGTGAGTGAAGCCAGCGCCGCCGCGGTGGATCGGTTGCCCGGCGCCCTGCGCGTTCTCCCTGGCGCGGTTGGCGAACCCCCCGAGGTCTGCGCCGGCGCAGAAGGCGCGTCCTTCGCCGGTCATCATGATCGCGCCGATGGCGGGGTCAGCGTTCCATTGGCCGACCTGGTCGAGGATTTCGCCGGCCATCTGCTGGGTGTAGGAGTTGAGCTTCTCGGGCCGGTTCAGGCGGATCACGCCGACGCGGCCGTGAGTTTCGGTGAGGATCTGTTCGTAAGCCATTGGGCGCCTCCGGTGTTAGTGGCGCGGACTCTACAGGGTGGGGCGGCGTTTGAATCGCGTCATGAGCCGCGACCGGGGAGGGAGCGGGCAGCTCGGCGTGCGCCCGCAGTTCCGTGTTAACGACGGCCGTAGTGCGAGTGGTTCCCCGAGCGGCCCAATCGGTTGGCGAGTCGACAGGCCCGCTCCCTCCCCGGTCGCGGCTCGTGGAATTTGTTGGTTACGAGCGCCAGGCGCGCTCGATTGTGCCGCCGCCGAGCACTTCATCGCCCTGATAGAAGGCAACCGCCTGGCCGGGGGTGAGCGCGCGCTGTCGCCGGTCGAAGCGGATCACCGCGCCATCCGGCCCGCAGGAAACGAGCGTGGCGGGCGCGGGGTCGGCCTTGTAGCGGGCCTTCGCCTCCAGACGCGTACCGGCAGCTGGCGGCTCGCCCGCAATCCAGCTCAGTTCGCGAACCTCCGCCGTATCGGCGAACAGGTCCTCTTCGGGCCCGATGGTCACGATGTTTCGCACGGGGTCCAGGCCTGTCACGTAACGCGGTTCCCCCGTGGCCACGCCGAGTCCCTTGCGCTGGCCGATGGTGTAGTTCGCGATGCCACCGTGTTCGGCGATCACCGCCCCCGTCTCGTCCTGCATCTCGCCCGGCTGCGATTCCATTCGCCCATCAAGGAACGCGCGGTAATCGTTGCCAGGCACGAAACAGATCTCCACGCTATCCGGCTTGGCCGCGGTATCCAGGCCGATGCGGCGCGCGTGAGCGCGGACTTCGTCTTTGGTCAGGTCGCCCACCGGAAGTAGGAGCTTCGAAAGTTGTTCCTGGCCCAGCATGTAGAGGACGTAGGACTGGTCCTTCGAGAGATCGACGCCGCGGAGCAGTTGAAACGACGGACGACGAACGTCGAAAGACGCCGATTCGAGCTCCGTGGTGTCTCGCGAACCGCCGTTCGAAGTTCGTCGCTCGTTGTTTGCCCTGACTCGTGCGTAGTGGCCTGTGGCTACGTAGTCCGCGTCCAGGGCGGGGAGCCGGTCCAGGAGGGCGCGGTACTTGATGTGCTCGTTGCAGCGGACGCACGGATTGGGCGTGCGGCCTGCCGCGTACTCCGCGATGAAGTTATCGACGATGTGTTCGCGGAACTCCTGCTCGAAGTTCATCACGTAATGGCGGATACCGAGCTGTCCAGCCACGCGGCGCGCGTCATCGATGTCTTCGACGCTGCAGCACTGCTGGTGGCCGCTGAACTCTTCCGGACGTTCTTCGGTCCAGAGTCGCATGGTGACGCCGATGACTTCGTAGCCCTGCTCATGCAGGAGCGCGGCGGCGACGGAGCTATCGACCCCGCCGGACATGCCGACGACAACGCGGGGAGGTCTGGATGGCTGTGTTACCATGCCGATGTCTCGAAGCGCTCGAGGCGAAGGAGCTCCAGTTCTGAATCCCGAGTCCCTGGCCCAGCGAGCCGTCGATGTCCTTTCCGAACACAAGGCGCTCGATATCGCGCTGATCGACATTTCGAAGACGGCGTCGTTCACCGACTACTTCGTTATCGCGACCGCGCAGTCGCCTCTCCAGTTTAGTGCCCTGCAGGACTACCTTGAAAAGGACCTCGGCCCGGAAGGCGTTGACCTGCGTCACCGCGAGGGGAGCGGGGACAACGGATGGATGTTGCTGGACTTCGGCGACCTTATCGTCCACATCTTTTCGCCTGACCAGCGGGCGTATTACCGGCTCGAAGAGCTCTGGGGCCGGACGAGCCCGGTGGTGCGGTTCGCGGACTGAGGTGACTGCTGCACTTCTCGCCACCGGCTACGCGGCGCCGCTCCATGGCCGGGGCGCGACCGGGTTCATCCTCGGGTTGATTTTCTCGCTTGTTGTTGTTGTCGCGGGTGCTACGGGACCGGACGTGCCGCTGATGGCGTTCGGAGTCGCGGGGGCGGTGGGGTTTGGTGCGGGGCTGTACCTGTACTGGCGTGTTGGCCGGACGAGACCGGCGATCCACATCTTCGACGACCGGGTGGAGTTCGTGCGCGGGCATCGGACGGGCGTGGTGCGCTTCAGTGAGGTCGCGAACCTGCGGGCGTTGCAGTGGGGCGGGAGCATCTATCCCTACACGCGCGCATCGCAGTTTCTGATCCTGGAGACTGCCGACGGAGAGTGGGAATTCGAGCCTGAGGTGGCGAACTGCCTGGACCTCCAGGAGACGTTGGCCGGTGCGCTGAATCGCTGGAAAGAAACTAACCGCTCCTGACCGGGCGCGGAGCCGCCCGACGAACCCGGTAACGCATCCCAGTTTATTGGGATGTCACCCCGGGTGCCGCTTCCATACGCTGGCGGAAACCGCGGCGGGGGACCGGATATGGCAAGGACCGGGGATGAGCTTCGACACCCGGTGACGGGAGAGCGAATCATCTGGCGCCAGGTTGCCGGCGACACCAGCGGGGCCCTCCTGCAGGCCGACCTGTTCGCCCTTCCGCAGGCGTCGCCCGCGGCGGCTCACGTGCATCCGCGCCAGGAGGAGAGATTCGAGGTCGTCTCGGGCAAACTCCGGGTCAGCATCGGGGGTGTCGAATCGACGCTCGGGCCGCTCGACGTAGCTGTCGTACCGCCCGGAGTCGCGCACACCTGGTGGAACGTGGGCGAAGATGAGGGGCATGCGCTCGTGGACATCCGGCCCGCCCTGCGGACGGAGATGTTCTTCGAAACGTTGTTCGGCCTGGCGAGCGACGGGAAAACGAACAAGAAGGGGCTGCCCGCGCCGCTCCAGCTGGCGGCCCTGATCACCGAATTCCGGGATGAGGTCCAGCTCGCTCGCCCGCCGGTGGTGGTCCAGCGGCTGCTTTTCGTGCCGCTTGCGGCCGTGGGCCGGCTGGCCGGGTATCGCGGCTGGTACGCCCGCTACAGCTCGGCCCCGATCGACCGGCGCACGATCTGACCTTCCAGTCTGCTGCCTTGTCGGCCGCTCGTCGGGCCGCGACAATCCGCCAACGATGGCCGCTGTCGCCCCGGAACAACGATTGGCGTTCGCCCGGCTTCTTCAACGGAGGCTCGATCTGCCCTCGTATTTCGAGGCGGCGGATAGAGCGCTCTCCAGGCTGTTGCAGTTCGACGCATCGTGCTGGCTGAGCCTGGACCCGGCGACTTTGCTGCCTACCAGCCACTTTTCGCGTGAGTACGGCTTCGACCAACTGCTTACGCTCGCTGCGAATGAGTATCTCGAAGACGACGAGAACCGCTTTGTCGACCTTGCACGCGCTGACCAAC
>CAZKZR010000087.1:0-9099 GCA_964557245.1 uncultured Anaerolineaceae bacterium
TCGTCGTTCATGGCCATGCGGCCGAACGTTTCGCGAATGTCGTGGGCGGCGGCAAGCGGATCGGGGTTCCCGTTCGGGCCTTCCGGGTTCACGTAGATGAGGCCCATCTGGACGGCGCCGAGCGGATTTTGCAGTTCGCGATTGCCGCTGTAGCGCTTGTCGCCGAGCCAGGTGTCCTCTGGACCCCAGTCGGTATCGTCCGGTTCCCAGACATCGGCGCGACCGCCGCCAAAGCCGAAGGTTTTGAAGCCCATCGACTCGAGCGCGCAGTTGCCGGCGAAGATCATCAGGTCGGCCCAGGAGAGCTTGCGGCCGTACTTCTGCTTGATTGGCCAGAGGAGCCGCCGAGCCTTGTCCAGGTTGGCGTTGTCCGGCCAGCTATTGAGCGGGGCGAAACGCTGGAACCCTGACCCGCCGCCGCCACGGCCGTCGCTGATGCGGTAGGTGCCGGCGCTATGCCAGGCCATCCTGATGAACAGCGGGCCGTAGTGGCCGTAGTCCGCCGGCCACCATTCCTGCGAGGTGGTCATGACCTCTTCGATGTCCCTTTTGAGGGCGTCGAGGTCGATCGTTTTGAATTCCTCGGCGTAGCTGAATCCTTCGCCCATTGGGTCTGAGAGCGAGGAATTGCGATGCAGCGGCTTCAGATCGAGCTGGTTCGGCCACCAATCCTGGTTCGTGGTCACAAGAGGTCTCCTTCGGGAATCGTCGGGCCCGGCGGTCACGACGGGTTGTGAACGCAGACGGGAATCTACGGTTTCTCTTCCGCAATTCGAAACGCCGTGGTTGCAGCGGATTGCGGGTGTGCAGCCCCGGCGGCGAAAGCCCTGCTCAAAGCTGACGCCAGCGTGGATGCGCCACGATTCTACGTCACTCGCGAGGCTGGCGGAACGCGGAGCCGGCTTGCGACGGCCTCTATCGAAACAAACGCTGGGCCGTATCGGCGCTAGAGCGTTCGAGACATGACGATGAAATGGGCCGGGGACTTGAGTTCCGCCAGCGCATCGGCCGGCCAATCCGCCGTCCCTGTTACTTCGTACCCAAACTTGCGATAGAACGGCGGCAACTCGGTGCGCGGACTCGCGACTTCGAGGTCCATCCAGGTGCACCCGGCAGCCCGGGCGAACTCCTCGGCGGCGTCGACCAGCCGGCGACCAAGCCCGGTGCCTTGCGCTTCGGGTGAGACAGAAAGCATTCCAAAGTGACCGCGTTCGCCGTCGATTGCGACGCGTACGACGCCGACGATCTCCTCGTCTGCATCCCGGGCGGCGAGGAACGTCTCGGTTAGCAGTAAATCAGCGATCTCCCGGACGTTGGTGCGGTCGCCCACCATGAAGAAGTGCTCCACCTGGTAGGCGGCGTTGACCACCTTCGTAATGGCGACGGCGTCGCAGGGCTCGGCGGCCCGGATGTCCCAGTTCAAACCGGCTTCACCATTTCGCAGTAGCGGTGCGGTACCACGAAATCCCAGTGCCCGACGGGGAATTCCGCTTCGTGGACAATCTCGTAGCTCAGGCGTGAGTAGTACTCCACTAGCCCAAACTCCCGGAGTGTGCCCAGGGCGACCGATGGGAACCCTTCGTCGCGCGCCACCCGCTCGACCGTGCTCACGAGCATCCGGCCCAGGCCGGCGTTCATCAGTTCTGGTTCGACCCCGGCGAGGCCGAAGTAGAGCGCGCCTGACCATGGATGGGCGGGATCGAGCGGCGGGATCACCTCAGGGCGGACATTCCCGGCCGGTCCGAGTTGCTCTACCTCCACGAACCGTTCGGCCCGGCCGAGCATCCCGCTGGCCAACAGATGTCCGTCGCGTTCAATGAGCAAGACGCGAGCGTCGTCTCCGGCCTCGGCGCGATAGTCCTCCGGCGAGGTGCGCTGGCCCTTGAACATCCTGGAGTAGATGGAAAACGCCCGGTTGACGAGCGCCGCAACCTCGGCGAGGTCTGCTTGATGGATGGGGACGATGCGGAGCGTTGGCTGCTCGGGGACGCTGCTCATAACCGCAGCCGAGCGTAGCAGAGCAAGCCCGAATCGTCAGTGAGCTTCAGGCGGAGGCGTTGAGCCGCCGGCCAACGCCGGGATCGAGCAGCCTGACCACTTCTTTGGCCATTTCGTTCTCGACCTTGACCGCCTTGACTGCCGCCGTGAAGGCGACGTGTCCCTGGATGCCCTCGACGGGGTCGACCGAAACCGATGTAGGCGCGAGCGCGCTAAGCAGGTTCATTGCTGACATCGTCTCGCCGGGCCATGGGAATTACAAGAGACGATGAGTGACGGTTGCGTGGATGCGTGGCCGGGCGCGCCGCGGGCGCCCGGCCAGATACGGACTCAGTGGCGGGCGGCGGCGCCTGCTTCTTCCCGGGGGTGCGTGGCGTTGTGCTGGCGGATCGCCCCGAGCACGGCCTGACCCGCCTTCTCCATTAGTTCTCGCTTGTGCTCCGAGACGAAGTCAGCGGACCGCTGGACGGGTTCGATGAGCCCCTGGGCCCGGGGGATGACGTAACGAGCCATCATTTCGAAGCTGCGAAGCTGCGCCTCCCGCGGCGCCCAATCGTGCGCGAATCCGATGAGCGTGCCGAATCCGCCCGAGCGCTTCTGGAGCAGTTCAATCGATGCCAGGACATCCTCTGGAGTGCCGATCATCGATCCTTCGGCGTTCGCGGCACGGGTGGCGAAGGCCATCGCGTCGCTGTGGGTTTCCGCGCCCTGGCGGCCGAGAATTCCCACGTTGTACTCGTTGTGGTGTCGGAGCATTCCTTCGGCGATTTCGGTGATAGCCTGTTCCTTGGTCGGCGCCACGTGCCAGTTGGCATTGATCCGCCACTTCGAGCGGTCCATCGTGTGGCCGAACTCCGCGGCGTAGGTCTCGCCGAAGCCCCACTGCGTGGGCAGCGCGGCAAGGCCCTCTTCGCTCGCGCTCGCGATCGAGATGACGCCGACGTCGTACTTGCCCGCGGCCTTCATACCGGCCGGGCTGATCGTCGAGGCGCAGACGATCGGCATGTCTTCCTGAAGCGGCTTGATCTGCAGCATGGCGTCGTGCAGTTCGAACCACTCAGACTTGTAGCTGAAGGGCTTATCTTCGCGCAGGAGGCGGATGATGATGCCGAGCGCTTCGTCCATGCGGTCGCGCTGTACCGCGGGGTCGATACCGAGCGTCCGGGCGTCGGAAGGCAACGCCCCGGGACCAACGCCCAGCATCGCCCGGCCCCGGGTGAGGTGATCCAGCTGCACGATGCGCTGCGCCACGTTAAACGGGTGATGATAGGGCAGCGAAACCACGCCCGTACCGAGCATGATCCTGGTTGTGCGCTCTCCCGCCGCGGCGAGGAACATTTCCGGCGAAGCGATCGTTTCCCAGCCGCCGGAGTGATGCTCGCCGCACCAGAACTCGTCATAACCTAGCTTGTCGCAGTGTTCCGCCAGTTCGATGTCGCGGCGGATCTGGAGGGTGGGGTGCTCCCCAATAGGATGGTGCGGCGCGAGAAAGACGCCGAAGCGCAGTCGAGGCATGGAGGTTCCTTTGTGCTTTCTTGCGGCTCGTTGGCCGTGGCCCGGAGACCGGTGGCTGATTCTCCCATAACCGGCGAATCACTGTGCGTTTCCGGATTTATCGTCCCTTGAACACCGGGTCGCGCCGTTCGAGGAACGACTGGCGGCCCTCCTTGACGTCTTCCGTGGTGGACGTAATGCCTTGAAGGAACTGTTCCATCTGGATCTGCGTATCCAGGTCGCGTGTCAGGCCGTCGTACGTCACCCGCTTAATCAACTCGATGGCAACGGAAGGCCCGGTGGCTATTTCCTCCGCCAGGGCATTTGCGCGTGTCATGAGGTCGTCATGAGGGACTACTTCGCTGACGAGGCCAATCCGCAACGCCTCCTGTGCATCGATGATTCGGCCCGTGTACAGCAATTTCAGTGCATTTTCGATCCCGACCAAGCGTGGCAGGAACCAGGTCGAACCGGTGTCCGCGACGATGGCGCGCTTCACGAAAATTGCGCTGAACCGCGCTGCTTCCGAGGCGATGCGGATGTCGCAGGCGAGCGCGAGCGAGAAGCCCGCGCCGACGCTCGCGCCATTCACGGCCGCAATCGTCGGCTTCCGGCTCTGGTAGACCTGGGCCGTGCCGAGGAACCGGGACCGCATCATTCCCGGGCGTCCCGTCAGCGGCCGGGCCGGCCAATCTGATTCTTTCGTGCCGGTTGTCAGGTCCGTACCGGCGCAGAAGCCGCGGCCGGCTCCGGTGATGAGGATGACTTTCACTGCGTCGTCCGCGTCCGCCGCGGCAACAGCGTTTTCAATCTCGGACCAGGATCCCCACGAGAGGGCGTTCATCTTCTCTGGTTTATTGAGGGTGATCCGGGCGATGCCGTGTTCGACGCTGTAAAGGATGTCGTTGAAATGCACTGTGGAACCTCCGATGTGCCGCAGAGACTAGCCTTTCGGGCGGCGGCCTGCACGGCCCGATCCCGGTAGGATTGCGCCATGCAAAACGTCCGAATTCTTGCCGCTTACGGCCACCCTGACGATGAAGGCCAGGTGACTGGCACGCTCGCTTCGTTTATCGCCCGCGGGGCCAGCGTCACACTCGTCTGCGCGACCCGTGGAGAGGTAGGCGAAATCAGCGACCCGCTCCTCGGAACGCCGGAAACGCTCGGATACGTCCGCGAACTCGAGCTTCGCGCTGCGATGGCCCAGATCGGTCTCATCGATGTCCGCCTTTTACCGTTCCGCGATAGCGGCATGGCGGGCACTCCCGAAAACGAAGACGAACGCTGCCTTCACCAGCAGCCCGCGGAACGAGTGGTCGGCGAAATGGTTAGCATCATTCGCCAGGTGCGCCCCCATGTGGTCTTCACATGGGACCCGTCCGGCGGGTACGGGCACCCGGACCACATCGCCATCCACAAGCACACGGTGGCGGCCTTCGATGCCGCGGGCGATGCAAGCCGGTTTCCTGAGGCGGGCGAACCGTGGGCACCTGGACACCTCTACTGGGGCGCGTTCACGATGAAGCGTTTCGCCAACATGTGGCTTGAGATGGAACGGCGGGGGCTCATGCCGGAGGGACTGGAGCCTGATCGGCGCGCCCGTTTTGAAGCCGCCCTGCAGCAACCCGACCCGCCGGTGACGAACATGGTTGACGTCTCCGAGTTCATCGATGCCAAGCGGCGGGCCGCGAGCATGCACCGCAGCCAGTTCGGCGAGAACAGCATGATGGCGAGGATCCCGGAAGACCTCCGCTCGATGTTCTATGGCGAGGAGCGATTCCTGCGCGCCCGCCCGGAATCCACCGGTGAGGGAACTCCCCTACGTGGGCTGGAAGCCCTCCTCCCGGGCGATCTCGCCTAGTCTCTGAAACATGGCGTGCGTATGCTTTGCGCCAATGCGGGGCGCAGGATGTTGCCCGCCATAAGTGAGATTGCCGCGATGGACTATGGAACGCTCCGGGTAGCAACACCGGACGGGCAAATTCGTGAGTACCCGATTACCGGCGCCTCGGTGATTATCGGCCGCGCCGATGGGAACCAGGTCGTCATTGACCACGTCTCGGTGTCCCGGCGCCATGCCCAACTCGTCATTGAATCGGGCAAGGTCACGATTGAAGACATGGGCTCTGGCACGGGCACGTTCGTCGGCAGCCAGCGGATCGACGCGAACAAGGCCACCGTGGTGGAAAGCGGCCAGACCATGCGCTTCGGCGATGTCGAAGCGAGATTCGTTTCCGCGGAAGCCTCCGCTCCCCAGCCGATGGCTCCCAACGGGAGCGCGGAAGTCGAGCAGACCGTGGGCGTCGCCCTGACGTCTCCCTCGCAGGCGGTATCGGCGGGATCGCCCACGACTGCGACGGTGAACGTCCAGAACCGCGGCACCGTGGCCGACGAACTCACGATCTCGATTGTCGATTTGCCCGCCGGGTGGGCGAAGGTCAGCCGCCCGACGCTCTCTCTTATGCCGGGTGCGCGAGACGAGATAACGGTCGTCATTCAGCCGCCCAAAGACTCGTCCGCGGCTGCCGGCGAGTACCCGTTCTCCGTCTCGGTGGTTTCGAAGGTCCACGGCCGGGAGGTCCGCGCGCTGGGGAAGGTGAGCGTCCGCGCCTTCGAAGGCTTCCGCCTGACAATGGAACCGGCGCGCGCGAAGAGGGACTTCTCCGTCTCAGTCACGAACAACGGAAATGTGCCAATCACGATCGCACTTACGGCGGCTGAAGATGCCAAGGACCTCGAATTCGCGTTCGATGAGCCGAACTTCGAGCTTCCGCCGGGCGGCGAAAAGCGCATCCCGCTCGCCGTGAAGGCGCGTTCGAAGAAGAACTTCGGCCCCACGATCAACCGGCCGTTCCGAGTTGAAGCAAGGCAGGCAGGCTCGCCCACGCCGTCCACCACCGACGGGCAGCTGGTGGTCCAACCGCCGCTGGAGCCCTACAAGATCCCCGCGCTGGCGATCCTCGCGCTTCTCGTGCTGGGCGGCGTGATTTTCGGCGCCATGCAATTCCTCGGTGGCGGCGACGACAAGAAGGCGACCCCGGACGAAACCCCGACGGCAGCGGTTTCCGCCGTCGCTTCGGCGCCAGCCGCGACGGCCACGCCCACCGGGCTTCGCGTGGGGGGCAACGGCATCATCGTGAACTCTGACCCCGTGCCGAGTAACACCAACTGTCTGGCGGTCCGCACGGCAGCCACTCGCAACGGGGACAACATCACCGGCCGGCTGTGCACCGGCGAGAAGGTTTCGATCAAGGCCGGCCCGACGAACGCTGACGGCTTCATCTGGTGGCAGATCCAGAGTGCGTCCGGCCTTTCCGGCTGGGCAGCCGAGAAGAGTGCCGACGGCGCGACCCCGTTCATCGAACCGACGCCCTGAGGTTTCCGGCTCAGGCCGTGAGTATCTCCAGGTTGCAGGCCGCGAAGGCGGGCTTTTCAGCGTCGATGATCGCCTCAATGAAGTTGCGCTGAACCTGGCTGCCCTGCGGGACGCGGATGCGCACGGTGAAGCGGAACGCCTGGTTGCGGTTGGCGGCGACTTCGCTCAGGGACGGCTCGGTAATCTCCGGCTCGTAGCCCGTGTAGAGGCGCAGGTATTCGCGCAGGCCGCGACGGGTGCCTCGCCAGCGGTAGAGGTCCGGGGCGGCGCGCACAAGCTCTCTCCTGCGCTCTTCCGGGACTCGAGCATCGACCACCACGCCCAACCAGGAACCGAGCCACGCGACCATCTCAGGCGGGGTCAGGTCGGGATCGAAAAAGTGGGACACATTCCCGACCGTCCGGTCAATGGGCGAGAGGATGTGCTCGAAAATCAGCAGGAAACGCCCGAGAAAGTCGCTGCCCTGGTAGATGCCGGGGAGGAAATCCAGGTAGCTGCTTCGAGTAGCGGGCACGCCCGGAGGCGCCGGCTCCCATGGAACGGCCTGGGTGGTTGAGCCGTTGCGGCTCGGCGGCAGGCTCCCGTTGCGTGAGGCTACCGAGACTCCGACGGCCTGCTGCGTTGGCGTGGTCACCGGTTGGACACCGTCACGACGTGCTCGTACGACAGAAGCAGGACGTCATCCGCCACGGTGATTTTCTGGCCCGCTGCCCGTGATTGCCCCGTCTGGGTATCCACCTGGTAGAGAGTCACGTCCTGGGCGTATTCCACACCGGGGACGCTCTGGACGACCGACTGCATCTCCGAGAGGTAGAGATCCCGGCCGAAGGGCCACCCTGTGCCATCGGGGCCTCCAAGCAGGGGGTCGAGGTACTCTCGGATTCGCGCCGCGACGTCGGCGCGAACCTCGTCGCCGTTGCGGTGCCGCTGGACGAGGATACTGGCTTCGACGCTGACCCCAACGTAGGCAGGGCCGTCCACCACGAGTTGCGTGCCGAGGATGCGCCGATCATCGAGGAACGTGCGCACCGTCTCGAGCAGCTCTGGAGGCGGCTGCAGCGACTCAATCGTGCGGGCGTGGTCCGCGGGCACGAGCGGGACGATGAGGAGTTCTACCGTCCCCGGCGGCACCGAACTGGCTGTGGAATCGGTGCGGACCTGGATGCAGCGGGCCCGGGCTACCCGCCGCGACGCTTCCAGTGCGAGGAATTCGAAGTCGCCCGCGGTAATCGCCCGGTCGCGCGTCTTGATCACCTGGGGGGCGCGGAAGCGCGCTGCGTCCAGTGATTCCGGGTCCAAACCGCCGGCTGCGGCGGACTTGTTGATCACGCTGGCCACGTAGGGAATCGACGACTTGAGCACGTTCAACGTGTGAGCGCCGACGTTGCCGATGGTCCCGCCGCCGTAGCGGTAGCGCCCGATGCGCAGCGATGACCCACGCGGGGGCGTCCTGCCGTGGACGTGCTCAGCGCCGTCAGTTTCTCGAATCGTCGGGCCGAAACTGATAGTCCCGGTCACGCCGTCGAGGATGTAGTGGTTGTCGTCCGGTCCGGAATCGCGGAAGTTCTCGACTTCCGTCCAGAGCTCCCAGGCATCGCCCTCCGGCTCGAACACTTCAAGGAACTCGTCTTCCTGCCGGGGAAGGACTGGCGCGTTCATCAGGGTGAACGATTCACCGGGCACACCGGTGGTGCGTCCCAGGAGCTCGTTTCCGGAGATCGCGGAATGGGTGGCCGGTACCGTCCCGCCTATCGAACTGGGGATGACCGTGTTGACGCGGGGCGACCCGGAATACGTGGGCTGGCGCGGGCGCGGCTGGATCACCCTGAGGCGCACCCAGTGCAGCTGCAGCCGGCTGAGAATCCGCGCTTCCATTTGCGGAGGCAGGCTCAGGACAACCGCGCCATCCGTGTTCAGGCCGCCGGTTTCGTCGCGGTCCACGTGGCAGCGCACCCAGCCCCGGGTGTCGCCGCACCAGGCTTCCCAGGCGATCGGCGGATCCCGCGGATCGACGCCGATGCCCTCCACGTTCGCATCGATCTCGAGGTTCAGCGTGTGGTTGCTCAGGTTTTCGACAAACCCGAAATGCAACGTGTCACCCGGCAGGGGCACGCGCTGGAACGCATCGAAAAATTCCCCATCCAGCATCAGGCGGCTGGTGTAGTCCGCGAAGTTCACATCGTCGGAGGAGAACAGACACTGGCGAAGGGTCGGCGGGACGACTGTCAGGT
>CAZKZR010000088.1:0-1173 GCA_964557245.1 uncultured Anaerolineaceae bacterium
GGAGCGCAATTCGGGACGAGGCGCGGCGGCGCCACTTCGCGCACTTCGATGCGGAGACGGCGCCGCCGCCGCCGGGCCCCGCCCGCGATGAGCTGTTCATCGACGATGTGCACAAGACGCCTGCCCTGCACCAGTTGATCGGACGGCAGGTCGCGGAGTTGCTGCTGGAGGGTTAGCTCGCGCGAAGCAGCCGGCGCTGCACGGGGACGGCCGGCCCGGCGAGCTGGTGGATAGTCGCCACGGGGGAGCGCCAGGGATCGACGTTGAGCGCGGGACCGGGCCTGCCGAGCGTGATCCGGATGGCGCTGACGCCATCGAGTTCGGTGGCGGGAAGACGCCGTCGTATCGCCGCGAGAGCCTCCGCGGCGGTGTGCACTGGCTGCTCCGGCTGGACCCGAAGCGCGCGCCGGTACGGGCCGTAGGTCAGTTCGACGACGATCTCGCGGTAGCTCTGGCGGTAGGCCTCCATGGCGGCCTCGAATGAGCCGGCGAGTTTCACCGTGCGGGCTTCGACCTCCGCCGCTGACGCTGGCACGGGCCAGGTGAACGCGGCTGCCAAAGGTTCATAGGCGGGCAGCGAATCCACGGAATCGGTGGACGGCGGGACGATCACCGGGAAACGGCGCGCCTTGCGGGCGGCGCAGGCGGCTTCAGCGATCGTGGAGGCAACGGCGACACGGGCATCCAGGGCGGACCAGGAACGGGCCATGGCGGCAATCGCGAGCGCTGCGGCGCCTTCATCGGCGAAGCGAGCCCCGAGGCCTTCCAGGGAAAGGGCGATTTCGTTTCGCGACAAAATCGCGACATTGGTTGTCGCGCGAGTGCGGATGATGGTGATTACGGCATCGAGCGCATCGAGGCTCCGGGCGGGGGCGTCGGGCAGCAGTTCGATGCCTGGACAGCGCTGGCGAGCCTGGAGCGCAGTCATGCCCGGTTCGACGCCGTCGGCGGTGGCTTCCACGGAGACGGCTGCGAGAAGCGAGCCATCGCCTTCGCCGCGGACCAGGCCAACCGGCTTCCCGCATAGGGCGGGATTCGCCCGGCGGGCGAGCTGGATGGGGAGGCGGGGGAAGCTGAGGACGGCGAATCGCATCTCGGTATTCCTGTTCGGGATAGAACAAGATTAGAACGTTTGTTCTGAAATGTCAATCAGGGAAAGCCTTAACTGCGCAC
>CAZKZR010000088.1:1273-9074 GCA_964557245.1 uncultured Anaerolineaceae bacterium
ACTTCGAGGTTGGTCTTGTCGATGGCGTCCTTGAGCTTCTGGACATCGACGCCGAGGTTGGCGGCGAGCTTCGCGATGTAGGCATCGCGTTCTTCCGCCGGGGTGGCTGCGACGTTGGTGGCGATGGTCTGGAGTTCACTATCGCTAAGGCCGAGGGCCGAGGACGACCCACTGTTGCTGCTGAGCGCGAAGAGCGTCCCGCCCGCGATAGAGGCGACGGCGGCAACGCCGGCCCCGAGCGAAATCAGCTTGTTTTTGTTCATGTTCTCTGCTGTCTCCCATCCGGCTGCCTGGTGGTTTGGTGCATGGCTGACCGGACTGAAGACATCGTCGCGCCGGTGGATGTGCGAGACATTGGGGAATGCTGAGAGAAGGCTGAGATTGACCGGGCGTTGACCCAGCCGGTCTGCGAGCGGCTAGCTGAGCCGGAGTTCGTGGGCGTAGGAATCCAGCAGCCGGGCCACCTGGCGAGGCTGGCTCATGGCGGCGAGGTGGCCGCCATCGACGAAGTCCGGAGCCACGCCGACGCGTTCGCGGGCAATTCGCTCCTGGAACTCCGCCGGAAACAGCCGGTCGTCGCGGGCGATGATGACCCGCGCAGGGATGTCCGGCGGAGCGGGGAGCGGCCAGGGGTCGGCGAAAGGCCGCATGGATTGCGGCTGGACGCGTTCGCCCTCCTCGGCGAAGAGATCGGCGGGCACGTCGTGGCCGAACAGTTCGACCTCATCGTTCATCGAAAGGTTGGGCAGACCGATCTTGCTGGCGTTGGCGCGCATCGCTTCGGCCTGGCCGGTGTTCTCCCACCAGGCGCCGCCCGTTTCGCCGGGCCGGGGAATCATCGCGTTCAAGTAGACAATCAGCCGGGCGGACATGCGCTGGGCCACGAGCGGGGCGACCAGCCCGCCCATGGACTGCCCGACAATGACGGCGCCGGGCCGTTCGCCCGCCGTATCGAGGACAGTCTGGACGTACTCCTCGAGGCCGGCGTTATCGTCGCTGGCCGGCATTTCGACGGCGATGGTTTCGTGACCGAGGGCGCGCAACTCGTCTTCGACGAGGTTCCAGAACCAGGCGGAGCCACCCGCGCCGGGGATAAGGATGTAGGTTGCCATTCGCGACCTCCGTGAATTCGAGTGTACACAGGCATCGCTGCGGTTCGTTTTCGGCAACGGCATCTCTATACTCGCCGCCAATGGCTATCCCTACCTATTGTCCACGTTGTTCCATGACCCTCAGCAGCAAGGAGGATGGCGGCCGCGAGCGGCCGGCATGCCCTTCCTGCACCTTCGTCCACTACGGCGATTTCAGCATCGGCTGCGCCGGCGTCGTGATCCGCGATGGCAAGGCACTGCTGGTGCAACGGGGCCAGAACCCGTTCGCCGGGTCCTGGCAGATCCCCGGCGGTTACGCCGAACACGATGAACCGCTCTCCGAAGCCGTCGAGCGCGAAGTGCTGGAGGAATCGGGCATCGAAGCGCGCGTGCGCGACGTGATCGCGTTCCGGCACTCGCTGGGCGGGTCCATCGGCGGGCCGAGCACGAACATCTACGTTGTCTTCCGGCTGGATTCGGTGGGTGGCGAACCGCGCTTCGATGGCGACGAAATTGCCAACGCGGGCTTCTTCAGCCTCGACGAAATGTCGGAGATGGAAGCGGTCCAGGGCCTCTCGCGCTGGGCGATCGAGAAGGCGCTAGCAGCGGAGGATCACCACGGGCTGGCGCCTGACATGGACGGGCCGGGCGCGGGGCGTCCGGGCTGGCAGCTCTTCGGCGTGCGCGCCGTGTACTCCCTGGAGGGTTAGATGGACTACAAGAACGTCCTGACGGAGCAGCGGGGAAGCGTCGCCATTGTCACGCTGAACCGGCCGGAGCGGCTGAACGCCTGGAACAACGAGATGATGTTCGAACTGAAGGACGCGGTGACGGCAGCCAACAGCGACCCATCGGTCTCGGCGATTGTGTTTACCGGAGCGGGCCGGGCGTATTGCTCCGGCGCGGACGTCGGCGGGTGGGCGCAACAGATCGCGGGCGGCGGCGCCGCGACCGGTTCGGCGACCGCCGGAGAAGATAACTGGCTCGCATTCCTGCGGCGCATGCCCAAGCCCACCATCGCGGCGGTGAATGGAGTGGCCGTGGGCGTCGGCGTGACGCACATCCTGCCCATGGATATCCGGATCGCGAGCGAGCACGCGAAGTTCGGCTTCGCGTTCGTGAAAATGGCGCTGGTGCCGGAGCTCGCAAGCTCCTATTACCTGCCGCAGCTGGTGGGCCTGGGCCGGGCGCGCGAGTGGTGCCTGACGGCACGGATGGTGGAGGCCGATGAGGCGGCGCGCACCGGGCTCGTTTCGGAAGTCGTGGAGCCCGGCCGGCTGCTGGACCGGGCAGTAGAGCTTGGCGAGATGATCGCCCAGCATGCGCCCGCAGCGGTGGCGCGGGTGAAGAAGGTGCTAGACACGAACGCGACGGATTCGGACGTGCAGACCGTAATGTTGCGGGAGAACGCCCAGAACGCGGCGGCGCGGATGGAGAACGACCACAAAGAAGCCGTCGCCGCGTTCCTTGAGAAGCGGAAGCCGAATTTCACTCGATAGCGACACAAGGCCGCTACGTTCTGACCGTATGGGCGATCACGTCGTTAACGCGCCGTGCCGACACTGGAAGCATGGACGTTACCTGCAGGGTCGGGGCGCTGGAATTCCGGCTTTCGCGCGTCGAGCACCATCGCTTCGATTCGGTCGATACGCGCCCGTTCACGCTGCTGGCGGATGGCACGGAAGTGCGAAGCACGACGCAGGGCCCTGTCCCGTACCTTGTGGTGGATCACCGCAACGAGTGCGAGGGGCCGGCTCGAATCGAGTACTGGGATGCGGTGAGCACCTCAGAAGCGCCGATCCGGGGCCTGATCACGGTCTGCGAAGCGATGGGAGGCCCTTACTAAGGGTGCAAAGTTCGTCCCTGTTCGATCAGTTCACGGCTGAATAGTGAACCAGTGACTCACTTTCCTGTCTTGCAATGCGCGACACGCTGCATAGACTTCCGCGCACATGAAAGCACTACTGATTGCCGCCGTTTTCGCTTCACTACTCGCCGCCTGTGGCGGAGGAGGGGATGACGGGGGAGGAAAGAAGACCAACGCGGCGAGTACAGCCGCGATGGCGCAGTCGTTCGTCACCGAATTGGGGAAGATGAAGCAGTGCACCCAGGACGAGATTGACGGCAAGAGCCAGTGCGGCGGCAACCTGCTTTCGGCCGACCCGGTTTCCAACCTGTGCAATGACGTGCGCACGGGGCGCGCGAACCAGTTCGCCGGAGCCGACTACAAGCGGTTCGAAGCAACGTGCGAGGCGTGGGCTGACGTCCTCGGTTCCCCGACGAGCGCACGGATCGCGAAGATCGACCAGATGGTCACTGACGTTTCAGCAATCAAGTAGGGCCGGAGGCCCGAGGCCCGGGGCCCGAGGCCCGAGGATGGAATACCGCAGCGCAAGCGGAGCCTCGACGTGAGCTGGGGGCGAGCTCGCCGGGTTACTGAACGGAGAGCAGTTCGACTTCGAAGATGAGGTCAGAGTTGGCCGGGATTGGACCGTTGGCGCGGGAACCGTACCCGAGGGCCGCGGGAATATAGAGATTCCGCTTGCCGCCGACCTTCATGGTGGCGACGCCTTCGTCCCAGCCCTTGATGACGCCGCCCGTGCCGATCACGAAGGTGAACGGCGTTCCGCGGTCTCGGGAGCTATCGAATTTCGTGCCGTTGACGAGCGTGCCCGTGTAGTGGACGGTGACGCGCTGCCCCGTCTTTGGGCTGGCGCCGGTGCCGACGACGACGTCTTCGTACTTGAGTCCGCTCGCGGTGACAGTGGGGTTGGTCAAGGTAATCGGTCCTGTGGTTGCTGCAGTGGTCTTCGAGGGCGCCGCCGTGGGCGTGCGTTCCGTGACAACGGTGTTGGTTGGCCGCGCGGTGGCGGTCGCCGTGTCGTCGTCATCGTCTCCACCGCACGAAGCGAGGAAGAGCGTGACGGGAAGCGCTGCCACGAGGAGCAGGCGGGGGAGCATGCTTCGTGTCATGCAGGCAGGGTAGAGGCGAGCGGGGGAATGGGGAAACCGGGCAGGCAAGGGCCGGTTCAGGGCTGGGCTACATTCCGCCCAGGCGCCGAGCGGCTTCGAGGAGCGTGGTTTCGGATTTGGAGAAGGTGAACCGCACCATCTTGTTGCCGCTTTCGCCGCGGTAAAAGCTCGAGCCGGGAACTGGAGCGACGCCGATGTTCTCGATGAGGTGGTGGGCGAACGCGGTGTCGTTCCCCTGGAATCCGAGGTCCGAAAAGTCGGCCATGATGTAGTAGGCGCCCTGGGGCTGATGGCAGTGGAAGCCGGATTCGCGGAGGGCGTTGAGCAGGATGCCGCGCTTGTGGGCGTACATGCCGCGCAGTTCCGGGTAGTAACTGTCGGCTTGCTCCATGGCGATGGCGGCGGCTTCTTGCAGCGGGGCCGGAGCGCCGACGGTCAGGAAGTCATGGACTTTTCGCAGCGCGTTGCTCAACTCGGGAGGGGCCATCAGGTAGCCGAGACGCCAGCCGGTGACGCTGAACGTCTTGGAAAGCCCGCTGATGGTTATGGTGCGTTCGTACATCCCGGGGAGCGTGGCCATCGAGACGTGCTCGTGGTGGTCGTAGAGGATGTGCTCGTAGATTTCGTCGGTGATGCAGAGCGTGTCGAACTCCTGGCAGAGGGCGGCGATCTGCTGGAGCTCCGCGCGGGTGAAGACCTTGCCGCTCGGGTTGTTCGGCGTGTTGACGATGATTGCGCGGGTTTTCGGGCTGAAGGCGGCGCGAAGCTCGGCCGGGTCGAAGTCGAAGTTCTCGCCCCGCAGCGTGACGAAGACGAGCTTCGCGCCGCTCATCGCCGCGTCCGGGACGTAGTTCTCGTAGAACGGTTCGAAGACGATGATTTCGTCGCCGGCTTCAACGGTGGCGAGCATGGCGCACATCATGGCTTCGGTGGCGCCGCAGGTGACCGTGATTTCGCGGTCCGGGTCCAGGTCCAGCCCGTAGAAGCGTTTCGTCTTATCAGCGATAGCTTTGCGCAGTCGCGGGGAACCCCAGGTGATGGCGTACTGGTTGATATCGGCGTTGATGGAATCGATCGCCGCCTGCTTGATGAACTCGGGTGCGGCGAAATCCGGATAGCCCTGGGCGAGGTTCATGGCGCCGTGCAGCATCGCCAGGCGTGTCATTTCGCGGATCACGGATTCGTTGAAGACACTGGTACGTTGGGCGATGTGGTTGCGCATCCGGGAATTGTCGATTGGCGGTTGGCGAATGTCGATGCGAGGTGTCACCTGAGTTTGGCGGAGTTACGGCGTGCCGGGAATCCGCCCGAAGAGGTCCCAGATGAGCTCGCTCGCGTTGATTTCGCGATTGGTGAATCCAACGCCCCCGAAGTCATCCGAGGCGCCGGGCCACGTGTGGCCGCCGCCCTCAATCGTGTAGAAGACTACCGGCGCGCCTTCGCAGCCGAAATACGCCTCCCGCACCACCTGCTCTCCAATCCGCTCCGATTCGGGTTCTTCCGGGCAGCCGTTGTAGCGCGCCCACCAGGCGACGTTCTCCGGGATGATGTCATAAGGGACGTTGTAGTCGTCGGTGCCGTGGAAGGTGATAACGGCAACGGGCGGGCCCTCGCAGCCCTGGAATTCGATCCCGGCGACCGGGGCGATGCCGGCGAACACTCCGGGCAGCAGGCAGGCGACCTGGGCGGCCATCTGTCCGCCGTTCGACATCCCGGTAGCGAAAACGCGCCCGGGATCGACGCAGAATTCGGACTCCACATAGTCGAGTATCTGGGACACAGCGCCGACATCGTCGATGCCGTCTTCGGCGTACACCCCGACGATGTCCCATTGCTGGGGATACCCGCCTCCCTCGGGCGAGACGAGGATGAAGCCGCGCTCTTCCGAGACGGTGATCAGGCCGCTGTATTCGTCCTGCTGGGCAGCGCTACGAGACTGCCCGTGGAAGTTGAATAGCAGGGGGACCAGCGCGCGACCGTCGTAGGAGGCGGGAACGTGGATCCGGAAGCTGCGTGGGCCTTCTTCGCGCTCAACAGCGTCGGTGTAGTCGCCGGGGCCACGTCCGAAGCACGTTTGGACGGCCGGGACGGAGCCGGTCACAGCCTCCGGAGTTTCATCGAAGGCGAATGTTCCCGCAGAATCGGGCGCGGCCCCAGGGGCCGATGAAGGGCGATCGCCGCCGCACGAAAACGAGAAAACCGCCGCCGCGAGCAGCATCAGCCCGATGTGAGACCTGCGCACTCGGGGATTATCGCCGCTGGAGAGGGAAGGTTGGGGGAACCGTGTCGTGCTCGACTTCGGAGCCGAATCTGCGTAGATTCGGGTTCGAAGGTGAGCATTGGGGGCTGGATGTTCGAGCGAGGATACCCAGCGAGTGCTCGCCGGGAGAGAGGGATATGACCGCACCAGCAGCCGCCGTACCGGGCCGCCTCGAACGCCGCAAAGCGCGGACGCGCGCGACGATCATCGCCTCGGCGAGCAAGCTTTTCCACGAAAAGGGCTTCGAAGAGACGTCGATCCAGCACATCGCGGAGCTGGCCGATACGGGCGTTGGGACGCTCTACGGGTACTTCGAATCCAAGGACGACATCCTGCGCGAAGTGCTGCAGACGGAGCGGGACGAGGCCCTGGAGGAGTACTTCGCCGGCATCGACGAACGCACGCCGTACATGGAGCGGGCGTGCATGGCCATCCGGTCGCTTGCCACCTATCTCAAGAAGAACCGGCGGATTCTGGTGGCGGCGTTCCAGGTGGGCGCGCGCAACCGGCAGGTAGACGAAGCCCAGGCCGCCTGGCTGCACGAAGGCTTCCGCGAGATGGTGGAGGCCGGCATCGCGGCCGGTGAGTTCAGGCCGCTTCCGCTGGATGCCACCGTGCGGATGCTGGTGGGCACGACGATGCTGGCGATGCTGGGCATCGGCAACTGGGCCGGCGAAGAGGACAAGCCGGAGACCATGGCAGACCTTGAAGCGCTCACGCGGGGCATCCTCGAGCGCTGACGATGGTTACCCAGGAAGACGTCAGGCGGATCGCGATGTCGCTGCCCGGTGTTACCGAAGGCCGTGACCGGTTTGCCTTCTCCGTGCTGAACAAAGGCAAGGAGAAGGGCTTCGCGTGGGTCTGGATGGAACGTGTGGAGCCGAAGAAGCCGCGGATTCCGCAACCGGATGTGCTCGCGGTGCGCGTCGGCGGAGAAGAGGACAAGGACTTCCTGATTCACGCGGCGCCGGACGTGTTTTTCACCGAGCCGCATTACAACGGCTTCCCGGCCATCCTGATCCGGCTGGACGCGATTGGCATCGACCAGATGGAGACGCTCCTGATCGATGCTTGGCACTACCAGGCCCCGAAGGCACTGATCGCGGAGTACGCCGCGCGCGGTTGAGGGCGCCAAACCGAGCGTTCCCGCACTAACTGGTACGATCGTTCAACCTCTTCCCGGAGTCCTCCGTTTTGACTATGCCCACCGGACCGGACCAGGCCCGCATCAAGACCGCCGTGGTGGAACTGCTCAGCGCGATCGGCGACGACCCAGCACGCGAAGGCCTCATCGAGACGCCGCGGCGGATAGCGGAGATGTACGGCGAAATCTTCGACGGCCTGTTCAATGACCCACGCGAGCACCTGAAGGTGGTGTTCTCGGTGGAGCACGATGAGATGGTCCTGATGCGGAATATCCCGTTTTATTCGATGTGCGAGCACCACTTCCTGCCGTTTCACGGAGAGGCACACGTTG
>CAZKZR010000089.1:0-9066 GCA_964557245.1 uncultured Anaerolineaceae bacterium
CGGGATGCCGGAAATGCTCGACCCCACGTCGCGCATCACCACCCTGTGCCGCCAAAAGGGCATCACGATCGCGCTGATGACCGACGGCCGTTTCTCTGGCGGATCGGTCGGCCTGGTCATCGGCCACGTCTCGCCGGAGGCCATCCAGGGTGGGCCGATTGCACTGCTCCGTGACGGCGACACGATCACCATCGACGTGAACACAGATCGGATCGATTGCAAGGAGCTCGAGGACGCGGCTGAAGCTGAGCGGCGCGCGGCGGCCTGGCGCGCGGAGGTCGCGGCCAACGGCGGCACGCACCCGAGCGCGAAGGTGGTAACGAACCGGTTGCTCAAGCGGATGCGCAACGAGGCCCGGTCGCCGCTCGCGGGAGCCGGTTTCGGTGGCTGAGCCGGGCGGCCCCAGCCAGCAGGGGCACCCAGCGGCATGACCAATCGACCGCCCGCGAGCAAAGACGGCGATTTGCGCCTCCCTTTCGAGCTTCAGTCAGATGAGTCCGTCCTCTTGTTCGCGCGCCGGCACTGGATCTACTTCTACTCCCAACTCGCGCTGATCATCCTCGCCGGGATCGTTGCGACGATCGGCGTGGTGCTCATTGTCCTCTCCACGTTCGGCTTCGACGGAGTGTTCGGGAAGGCCGTGGGCGTCGCGCTCATCCTCTGGGCGGGCTACTGGGGCGTGCGCGCCTATTTCCACTGGTATCGCTATCAGAACGACATCTGGGCAGTCACGAACCAGCGCCTCGTCGACTCGATCAAGCGGAACTGGTTCCACCACCAGATGGCCTCGGCCGACCTGGTCGATGTGGAAGACATCCGCGTCGTTCGCCAGGGCATCCTCAACACGATGCTCAATTACGGCGATGTCCAGTGCCAGACCGCCGGAGAAGTCCCCAACTTCGTCCTTGATGGCATACCGGACCCGGCCAGGACGCTCGCCGTCGTGGATGCCGCTCGCGATGCCGCACGTCGTTCCCTCCGCGGCGTGTAAACGGTTTTTACACAAAGTGGGGTGACTGAGAGATCAGCCGGGACTACGTTGAGGTCATGCTCACCCGCCGCCGATTCCTCGCCGGCGCTTCCGCAAGCTTCGTCGTAGCGGCTCTCGGCCGCGGCCCTTCGCGCGCCGTGCGGGGCGAGGAATATCCCCAGGTTCCCGAACTCAGCTACCGGATCGTGAGCCCCGGCCTGACCCAGGACGGGTTCTACCCGGACGTGCGCGTCTCCCAACTCGAGCCGTTCCAGGGCGGCGCACTGCTTGTCACTGCTACAAACGCTCTCTCTGGCGTCGCTGAAGTGTTCGGCCGGACGTACCTGCTCTCTCCGGGGCCGGAAGGCCTGGCCGGGTTCGTCGGCTTCGGCACCGAAGACCCGCCCGGGCCCGCGACCCTCAGCGTCCGCCTCAATGACACGCTCAACGAACCGCTGAACTACGGATACAGCCTGAACATCAGGCGGACCCAGTGGACGTTCGACGACATCATCATCCCGCCACCAGACCCCAACGCTCCGCCGCCCCCCGATACCGGCGAGCCTCCGCTTGAGAACGAACAGCCCCGCCTGAACGCGCTCTACTCCGGCATCTCGGCCCGCCGCTGGGATATGCCCTGGATCCTCCCGCTCACACTCGGCGGCGACATTGCCATCAGTGGGTACTTCGGCGAAGAGCGCTCCTTCAACGGCGGCCCGCGTGGGGGGCACCATGGCGGCACCGATATCGGCGCGCCTGCCGGCACCGAAATCCACGCCACCAACCACGGACTCGTGGTGCTCGCTGAGCGCACTTTGAACCGCGGGAATCTCGTGGTGCTGGACCACGGAGGCGGGATCTTCTCCTGCTACGGCCATCAATCCGCGTTGCGCGTCACTGTCGGTGATGAAGTTGCTCGTGGCGACGTGCTCGGACTCGTCGGCAGTACCGGCCTCTCCACCGGCCCGCATCTGCACTGGGAATTGTCGGTCGCCGGCGTGCTGGTTGATGGTCTCCGCTGGTTGGACGGCACCCAGGGGTACTAGAGCCCCTCCGGTCTTTCCTTTGGTGTTCTTTCCTTGCGTCTCAACGATGTGGACGGCACCCTTTGTGCGGGAAACGTGGTTGGGCCGGGGGCGCCCTCTGCGGCAGAGCAACAGTTGGCAATTCGCCAGGAAGACCTGGAGCAGCGTCGCATGACTTTCGCCCAGCGCCTCGCGGTCACCACCGCATTGGCCACCCTTGTCCTCGTCGGCGTCGGAGTCCTCGTCCGAGCAACAGGCTCCGGGCTCGGTTGCCCCGACTGGCCGACGTGCCACGGCGGCGCTGTCCCGCCCGCTCACAAGCACGCCATGATCGAATTCTCCCACCGCTTCGTCGCGATGGTGGTGGGCTTCATGGTCATCGGCGTCGCGGTCTGCGCCTGGAAGTTCTACCGCCACGTGCCGTTTATCGTCTGGCTGGCCACCGCGACCGTACCGCTGGTCGGTCTCCAGGGCCTGCTCGGAGCGATCACCGTCGTCCGCGAATTGCCCCCCGAGATCGTGGCGACGCACCTTTTGACGGCCATGCTGGTGCTCCTCTGCGAAATCAGCATCGCGGTCGCAATGTTCGTCGAAGACCCCCGCCGGACTGACCAGCCCGCCCGGCGCCTGCTTGCCCGGCCCCTCGGGATGCTCGCAGTTGCCTCGCTTGTCTGGCTGGCGGCAGTCATGTGGATCGGCGGATATATGACCGAAAGTGGCGCCGCGACAGCCTGCGAAGGCTGGCCTCTGTGCAACGGCTCGGTAATCCCGGCCTCCGATGACCACGAAATCGTTCACATGGCCCACCGGTACCTCGCGGGAGCCTTTGTCTTCCTTGTGGCGCCGCTGGTGGTGGCTGCCTGGCGGCGCCGCGGCGAAGTGATCTGGGCAGCGCCGGTCGCCGTCGTGCTCGGAGTTCTTTATGTCGCACAGGTCACGGTGGGGGCACTGAACGTCTGGTACACCTTCCCTGACCCGCTCACCATCTCCCACACCGTGATCGCGGCTTCGATCTGGTTTACATTGGCATCAGTAGCCGCCCTTTCGTTCTATGCACCGGCGGTCGCAACGCAACCAACCTCTTTGAAGAAGGCCGGAGCCACCGCTTGACCGCCGAAGCCATGACCCTCGCCCGGCCAGATATCGCGACCACGGTCCGCAACTACATCTCGCTGACCAAGCCGCGGATCATCTCCTTGCTGCTGATCACAACGGTCCCGGCGATGATGGTTGCGGAACGAGGCTGGCCCTCGACCTGGCTGGTCATTGCGACCCTCGTCGGCGGAAGCCTCTCGGCGGCCGGCGCCAACGCTATCAACTGCTGGTACGACCGAGACATCGACGCGGTGATGCGCCGAACGCAGCGGCGGCCTCTCGCCACAGGGGAAATCGAACCCGCCCACGGGCTGGCGTTCGGCATCGGCCTTGGCGCCATCGCTTTCGTCTTTCTCTGGGCGACGACGACGCTGGCAGCGGCGCTCCTGGCCCTCGCAGCGCTCCTCTTCTACGTCTTCGTCTACACGATGTGGCTCAAGCGGCGGACGCCGCAGAACATCGTCATCGGCGGCGCCGCCGGGGCGTTCCCGCCGATGGTCGGCTGGGCCGCCGTCACCGGCGATGTCACCGTCGCCTCGGTCGTGATGTTCGCGATCATCTTCTTTTGGACGCCGCCACACTTCTGGGCGCTCGCCTTGCGCCTCGAAGGCGATTACGCCGAAGCAGGCGTTCCGATGCTCCCGGTAACCAACGGTCCCGCCTACACGCGCCTCCAGATCATGGGCTACAGCGTCATGCTGGTGGCCGTTTCGCTGGTCCTCGGGCCGGCGGCACACCTGAGCTGGATCTTCTACGCCACCGCGCTTGGGTTGGGCGGCGTGTTCGTCTTCTACGCCTACCAACTTTTCAGCCGCCCCGACACCACTCCGCCTATCCGGCTGTACAAGTACTCCCTGCTCTACCTCGCGCTCGTTTTCGTCGCGATGGGCCTGGACGCCCTCCTCCTGGGGTAACTATCGCTCTCTCCGCACGTTTTCTCCGTCGTGCCGCGCGCACCCGGAGACTCGCCTTGCCGCCCTGCATCGTCCTCGTCCGCCACGCGGAGTCCGAACACCACGTCCGTGGCCTCACCGGCGGTTGGACCGACACGCCGCTGACCGAACGCGGCCACCGCCAGGCCCACCTCGTCGCAGAGAGGCTCAAGGCCGAACTGGCGGGAATACCCGTCCGGCTCATCTCCAGCGACCTGCTGAGGACGCGCGGAACGGCAGCGCACATCGCGGAAGCCCTCGGCGTCCAGCCGGAGTTCGATGAGCGCCTGCGCGAGCACAACAACGGCGAGGCTGCCGGCCTGACCTGGGAGGAAGCCTCGCGGCGCTGGCCCGACCCGGAGACGTGGCCGCCTGACCATCGCCAGTTTCCCGGGAGCGAAACCTACCGCGAATTCCAGGCACGGGCCGCCGCCTTCCTCGCCTCGCTGCCGGACAACGGACCACTGCCGGTAGCCGTAACCCACGGCGGCACGATCGACCGCCTGATCGCGGCGTGGATGGACATCCCGCCGGAAGTCATGTCCCGCGCGGGCTTTCAATGCGACGTGACAAGCCTCACCGTCCTCGTTGAGGACCAGGACCGCGTTCGCACCAGGCACGTCACCCGCTCGAACGACACGCGCCACCTGGACGGCGTGGAAGGCCAAGTCCCTCTGGTTTCCCGGCGCTAACTCGATCCGGCGGTCGCGGCAGCCGCCGCCTTTTCGCGCTCTCTCGCCCGGTCCTGCCGCTTCGCTTCGAGCTCTTCGTGCTTTACCCATCCCGCGACGACGAAGCCTACGGCGACGAGGAACAGCACATCGCCGATGACCCACATCGTGATCCCGGCAAGTTGCTGGTCTTCCAGGGGCGTTGGACCCCAGGTCCGTAGCGTTGTGGCGTAGTGCGAATAGAGCACCCGGTTCGTTTCGTAAATGGAGAGCGCCAGGAACGAGTTCTGCGGCATCTGGAGAAACACGTAGAGCATCCGGATGGGGTGGGCCATGCGCCACGGTGTGGGGTCCAGGCCGATCACCTGCCACCAGAACATCAGCGCCGAAGTTACGTACAGCAAGTGTTCGAACGTGTGCAGCCACGGATGCTCGAGCGCGGCGTTAAACAACGGCGAATAGTGCGATCCCCACAGCGTCCCGGAGAACGCGAGCCACGCCACAACCGGGAACGTGACCGCCCGTACCGCCCGGCTGTGAAGGATCGGCAGGATGACGTTCCTCCGGGTAGCGGCGCTCACCGAGCGCAGCAGTAGCGTGATCGGCGTGCCCAGCAGGACGAGCGGCGCCGCCACCATCATGAGCAGGATGTGCTGCCACATGTGGACCGTGAACAGCACTCCGTCATAGCTGAATGGTGGCGACATCACCGCGAACGCCATGACGCCGATGCCGGAAAGGAAGTACGCGGACCGCTTGCGAGGCCACGGTGACGCCGGGTGCGAGCGCGAAACGGCCCGCGCCGTGGCCACGTACCACCAGGTAGCCGCCCCTGCCACAATGATGAACAGGGGATCGAATTCCCAACGCGTGAGCATCAAGCTCACGCTCGGCTTGGGCGCGTCAGCGCCATGCGCGAACGCCACCGAAGGCGCCAGCGCGAGCGCCAGCGCGCCGGCCACCGCCAGGCCGGTGGTGCGGGCGCGGATGAGCGGCTGCGGCAGCGCTGGCATACCTCGCAGTCTCGCACGTTGGGAGCGCCGGAGCGACGCGGCGGAAAGACTGTCCTTTCGGCCCACGGGAGCCGGACGATTGGCCATTGCCGAATCTGATAAAGGCGCTTCGCCGTTTCTTGACACGTGGCAGACCCCGTCCTATAAATCCGATTGCGACGCCGTTCACAACCGGATTTGCACCGGCCGTTTGGCCGTGCGCCGGGCACGGGTCGGGAGGGGGCTAAGAGGAATGCGTGTACGTGGGATGCTCGGAGGCAGCCGCCGGGCAATGGTCCTTCTCGCAGTCGCTTTGCTCGCAATCGCATCGGTCTCCGTGGCTTCCGCTCAGTCGGGTCAGCCGGCCGGAATCACCGATGAAGCGCACAAAATGCACGACCTCTGGATCTTCACGCTCATCATCGCGACGATCGTCTTCGTCGGCGTCGAAGCGGCCATCCTCTACTGCATTTTCGCCTTCCGGAAGAAGGATGACTCCCTTCCGGCACAGACCCACGGCAGCACCGTGGTCGAGGTCATCTGGACCACCATCCCGGTGGTCATCGTCATCGCGCTCTTCAGCTACGCCTTCGTCGTCCTCCGCGATGTGGAGAACAAAGCCAAGCCCGAAGACCTCACCGTCCAGGTGCAGGGCTTCCAGTTCCAGTGGGGTTTCACCTACAACCTGAACGACCTCGGGACCAAGACCGCCGACCGCAACGCCACCGGCGAAGTGACAATCACCGGCACCGCGGCCCAGGCGCCCACGCTCTACATCCCGGTCGATGAACCGGTCGAGTTCGCGCTCTCTTCGAACGACGTGATCCACTCGTTCTACGTCCGCGACTTCCTCTACAAGCTCGATGTCATCCCCGGCCGGGACAACCGCTTCGTCGTTACAGCGCGCGAAATCGGCGAATTCCACGCCCAGTGCGCCGAACTCTGCGGTCTCGACCACGCCCTGATGCGATTCACCTTGAAGGTGGTCTCTCGCGAGGATTTCGATAAGTGGGTTTCCGAACAGAAGGTGACGCAGCCGTCTGTCCAGAAGCCGCAATAGCGCTAATCACCACAGACTTCCGGCGCCGTTGCGCCAGGAAGAGGCAGCCGAGGGCCGGGAAGCCCGGGAGGAACCATGTCCAGCATCGCAATCCCACAACCCAAGTCGTATGAACGGCCCGCTGTGCTCGATTGGCTCACTACCGTCGACCACAAGAAGCTCGGCATCCTCTACATCTACACGACGATGTTCTTCTTCGCCGTGGGCGGCATCCTGGCGCTCCTCGTACGCACCCAGCTGGCAGTCGCGGACAACACGTTCGTCAACCACGACCAGTACAACCAGATTTTCACCATGCACGCCTCGGCGATGCTCTTCCTGTTCATCATCCCGGTCTGGGCAGGCTTCGGTAACTACATCGTCCCGCTCCAGATTGGCGCGCTGGACATGGCCTTCCCGCGCATCAACGCGCTCTCGTTCTGGCTCGTGCCGCCCGCCGGCCTGCTGATGTTCTCCGGCTTCCTCTTCGGCGGCTCCGCCGATGCCGGCTGGACTGCCTACAGCCCGCTCGCCCGCGGCACCGGCACCGGCATGGACCTCTGGATCATCGCGGTCATCATCCTCGGTATCTCCTCCACCATCGGCGCCGCGAACTTCCTGGTGACGATGTTCCGGATGCGCGCGCCGGGCATGACCATGTTCCGGATGCCTATCTTCTGCTGGACCATCCTCGTCACCGCGGTCCTCCAGTTGCTCGCTACGCCTGTCCTGGCGGCAGCGCTCACCATGCTCTTCATCGACCGTAACTTCGGCGGCGCATTCTTCGATCCAAACGGCGGAGGCAACGCCGTCCTCTGGCAGAACATCTTCTGGTTCTATTCCCACCCGGCCGTGTACATCATGATCCTGCCGGGCATGGGCATCATTTCTGAAGTGCTGCCTGTCTTCGCCCGGAAGCCGCTCTTCGGCTACAAGGCGTTCGTCTTCGCAACCATGGGCATTGGCGGCCTCGGCTTCAGCGTGTGGGCCCACCACATGTTCACCACCGGTGCAGTGCTCAAGCCCTGGTTCGGCTTCATGACTTTCATGATCGGCGTGCCCACGGGCGTCAAGATGTTCAACTGGCTGGGCACGCTGTGGCGGGGCTCAATCACCTTCGAAACGCCGATGTTGTTCGCCCTCGGCTTCCTCAGCATGTTCCTCATCGGCGGTATCAACGGCACCTTCAGCGCCGCCGTCCCTGTCGACTTCGCGCTGCACGACACCTATTTCGTCGTGGCCCACATCCACTACGTGCTGTTCGGCGGTTCCGTCTTCGCGGTCTTCGCCGGCCTGTACTACTGGTTCCCCAAGATCTGGGGCAGGCGGCTCAATGAACGCCTCGGCCAGATTCATTTCGCGCTGATGTTCATCGGGTTCAACCTGACATTCTTCCCGATGCACCTGCTCGGCCTGGACGGCATGCCCCGGCGCATCGCAACCTACTCGAACGACCTCGGCTGGCAGGCCCTGAACACGGTTGCCACCGTCGGCGCCTTCATCATCGCCGTCTCGATGTTCCCGTTCATCATCGCCGTCGTCCAGGCCTTCCTGAAGCCCAAGGACCAGCCGAATGACCCCTGGGAAGCCAACACCCTCGAGTGGTGGACTAGCTCGCCGCCGCCGGTGCACAACTTCGACGATCTGCCTGAAGTGCACTCCGAACGCCCGCTGTTCGACCTTCGCCACGGCAAGGCCGGCGGTCACTAGAACCCGTTCCATCTCACCTTGAATCGCGAGGAGCTCCACTGATGACAGCTCATGCCGGGACCCAGCACAAAGAACAATTGAGCAATGGCATGCTCGGGTTCATCCTCTTCCTCGCCTCCGAGGTGATGTTCTTTGGCGGCCTCTTCGCTGCCTACTTCATCGCTCGAGCGGATTCGCCGCAGTGGCCGCCCGCCCTGAGCGCCGCCCAGGAAGCGCGCGGAGTCGAACTCCACCTGGAATTCGCGCTGCCCTTCATCGCAACCTGTGTCCTTGTCCTGAGTTCGGTAACCATCCAGCTCGGCGTCTGGGCCATTCAGAAGGGCGACCGGTCCGGCCTCATCCGCTGGCTGTTCGTCTCCATCGTCCTCGGCCTGGCCTTCCTCACGGCCCAGATGTACGACTACAGCCAGCTGCCGTTCTCCTCTGGCGATACGATCTACGGGACGACCTTCTATACTCTGACGGGATTCCATGGCGCACACGTGGCCGGGGGCATCATCTTCATGATGGTCATGCTTGTGCGCTCGTTCGGCGGACAATTCTCCGCTGAGCGCCACGAAGCGGTGGAGGCTTGTTCCTTCTACTGGCACTTCGTGGATGTTGTCTGGATCGCGCTCTTCACTACCCTCTAC
>CAZKZR010000090.1:0-8977 GCA_964557245.1 uncultured Anaerolineaceae bacterium
CGGTCTCGTTGCTGACCAGCGCAGCGGTCTTCACTGCGTCGCGGCGCCAACGCTCGAACTCTGCGGTCTGGTCGTGATCGGTTCGAGGGACGCCGGCGGTCTCCAGCGTATCCAGCAGCTCGATCAGGCGTGCGCCCCAACCGGAGCTGAAATCGAGCGCGTTGAGCTGGTGGACCAGGATCGGGAAGTCGCTGAAGGCCACATCATCAAGTCGACACGGGACAATGAAAGCCGGATCGTTGAGCGCCTTCCGTACGGCGTCCGCCACCGACAATTCGTTGCGCACACCCTGGCGCGTCGGATCGACGCTGGCCTTTGAGGCGACGTAGATCACCTTGCACGCGTGCTCGCGCAAGGCATCCTCAATAGTGTTCCAGAACGGCGTGCCGCCCTTTAGGCCGAACATGTCCGCCCAGACCTTGTAGCCGTGGCCGGTCAGCCGGGCGCCCAGCCAACGAACGAAGTCGTTGTCGTCGGGCGTGGCGTGGCAGATGAAGATGGTGTCGCGGGCCATCGAGGCGAATCACTTGTGAGGGAATAGGCGGAGTTTAGCCTAACGTGGTCGCCGAAGGCGGGCACGAACCGCGAACGGACGACCTGGGGCGGGTGGGCCGCCCGCGCACCAAATGGGCGCTAGCAGTGTCCACCGCAGCTGACGGCGCGACGGTCGAACCGACACACTTCACATCACGACGATAGCTTCTCTCTGCCGCCGCCAGTCCATCGGGATATCGGCTGCTAGAAGCTCGGTGAGCGTGAAATCTCTGAGCCCGCGACCCCCTAGGATGGCTTCGACGATGTCCGGCGCCAGCCAAGCCAGTCTAAGCACCTTGTCCACGTATCGAGACTGAAGCGCATCGACCGCGGCGATTTGATCTGCCCCGGCCCGTTCTCCGGACCGGATTTGCCGCTCCCACCGCCGGCCCCGGGCGATGGCCTTCTGCAGGGCCCGATCAGGGCCGCTCGCCACAAAGGGCTGCCCATCGGGTGCGGTGATCTCCTTCGCTCCACCAAATGTCCTCAGGATCGCGGGGATCCGCACGAGCGTCTCTGCACCATGGAGGGAGGGCTCCGCGCAGGACTTCGAGTCGAGCGCCAGTTCCACGAACTTGTCGCCGACGACCACCTTCAGCAATCCTTCGAAGGGCTCGTCTTGCCCGTCGACCCGCTTGCGGACCCGGACTGCGAGCTCGCGCTCGACCAGGTTCTCCAGTGCCGCTGCAGGCACTCGCGCGAGCGATCCAGGCGTTCCACGATCGCCGCGGATGAGCGCCTGGCTGACGTAGTATCTGTGGACCCGCCCATCGCGCCGAGCCGACACAGGGCTCATGCGGTGACCAGCGTCATCGAACAGGCGGCCGGCCAGCGTCTCCTGGGTCAGTGCGGTGAGACGCCGAGTTCGACGGTCACAGGTCTCGCCCAGCTTGGCCTGTACGGTATCGAAGAGATCGTCATCAACGATGGCGAGATGCTGACCAGGGTGGATGGTCCCCTTGTGGTCGATCTCGCCGCGGTAGAGGCGATTTCGCAGGACGTTGTAGAGCGGGGCTTGGGTCCAGATTGTGCCGCCAACTTCGCGGCCATCTCGCGTGGTCCACCGCTTGGTCCTCACCTCGTTGGCGCGAAGATCGCGCGCGAGTTTCACAACACTGCCGAGCTCGAGGTAGCGCCGGAAGATGTATCTGATCGTTTCGGCTTCCGCCTCATTGACGACCAGGACCCGGCTGGTCGGGTCGGTGGGCACGTCGTAGCCAGTGGCTGGGCGACCGCCCATCCACAGTCCCTTTGCCTTCGAGGCAGCGATCTTGTCGCGGATCCGCTCGCCGGTGACCTCGCGCTCGAACTGCGCGAACGACAAGAGCACGTTAAGGGTTAGGCGGCCCATCGAAGTGGTGGTGTTGAACGCTTGGGTCACCGACACGAACGAGACGTTCTTGCGGTCGAACGCGTCAACGATCTTGGCAAAGTCGGTCAGCGACCGCGTCAACCGATCGACCTTGTAGACCACTACGGTATCGATACGGCCGGCATCGATGTCCGCGATGAGCTTGCGTAGCCCAGGTCGCTCCATATTGCCGCCGGAGAAGCCGCCGTCGTCGTAGACCGCCGGCAAGCCGATCCAGCCCTCTCCGGCCTGCGAGAGAATGTAGGCTTCGCAGGCCTCGCGCTGGGCGTGGAGGGAGTTGAAGCCTTGCTCCAACCCCTCCTCGGACGACTTGCGGGTATAGATCGCGCAGCGAAGCTTTGCCTTCACGCCAGCGCCTTTCCGGCCTTCTCGCGAAGGCCAAAGAACAGCGGGCCATTCCACCTCGTGCCGGTGATCAGTCGGGCAATTTCTGACAGCGAGACGTAGGTGGCGCCGCCGTAGTCAAAGCCCTTCGTAGCCACCACGACTTCGTGCCGAACGCCTTGCCAGTCGCGCGCCAGGGTCACCCCCGGGCGCAGTTGAACCAAGGGCGCGACCGGCGCGCGCTTGGGTCCGAAGAACCGGGACTCGAGTTCGCGCAATTTGCGTTTGGCCGGCGCTGACAGGCCGCCTTCCGCGAACTCCTGGAGCCGGTAGGCGAGCATCCGGCGGTAGATCTCCCGACTTCGAAAGGTCGGGGGATCTTCGCCAAGCCGCTCGGCCCAGATTGCGCGGAGCTGTGGCAGCGTCGCCGACTGAACCTGGACCAGGTCGTCGGCGACCGTGCGGTGAAGCGCGCGCTGGCGCGCACTGGCTCGGGCGGCCATTAGGCGCCAATCCGATAGACAGTGCGCCCATCGACCTTCTCGGTCTGCACGGCAAGGCCAAGCTTCTTCTTGAGCGTGCCGGCGATGGCGCCGCGCACCGAGTGCGGTTGCCAGCCGGTGGCTTGGGCGAGTTGATGGACGTCTGCGCCTTCGGGCCGCTTTAACAGCGCGATGACGGTTTCGATCTTGGTGGGAGCCTTCTCGGCGGGTTTCGGGGTCTTCGTCTTGGCCTTGGGCATTTGTCGTCTCCGTGGTCGGGATCGACCAGGGCGACACACGCTTGCTTGCCGACAGAAGTCGAGCGCGTCAGAGTCTGAGTCGCTTTGCAAAGGCTGGCCGTCATGCCTGACAGCCTTGAGCCGAAACTCCGGTTCATCCCCTACGATCTGGACCAACTCGCCGCGTATGAGGTCGCGGCCGACATATTGGCGCTATTGGCCTACCCCAATCCCAAGGATCACGAGCGCCGGGTTCTGACCCAGCGCCGCCTTGCCGGCCAACACATCAGGCAATTTCTGGCCGAACGCGTAGACCTGCTCGACACGCCCATGAGCATCCCGCCGGTGTATCTGCTGATGGATCGGCGAAGCTTGAGCACGAACGCATCACACCTCGAAAAGCGATGGAGAAAGCGCCAGGATGCCGCCTGGACGCTGATGCCCTTCGTGATCGCAGTCATAGCTGGCGAGGACCCCCGCAAAGGCATTCGGTCAGTTGACCTAAAGGCCAGCAAACGCCGCGTCCGTAAGGGAGCGGGCGTCGAAGACGCTCACAATTTCAGGAAGCGACACTGGAAGGACAGCAGCAACGTCCTTCACCTTGCCATTGCGTGGTGCTTGACCATCCGCGAATGGGCGGCGGCGGGGAAGACAGGTCCATCACCGTTTGACTTCATGCAAGACAAGGCTCTGCTTGGAGATCTGCTCCTTCGGGCCGAGGCGCTTGAGCATTACCTTGAACTTTGGGAGCCAACGCTAGGTCGCCTCCAGCTAACGGTCGTGCGTGCATTCGAAAAGGGGGTCAAATTTCCGCCCTCAGTTGTGACCCTCTAGCGTTCTCCCAGATCCCCTAGGCTCTCATCCGAATGGAGTGAGAGCTATGTCGCTGGAAGCCGCCAAGCCGCCGCCCAACCGGAAACTGACCATCGAATACGTGCCGACCGATCAGGTCAGGCCCGATCCGCGCAATCCCCGCCAGAGGCCGAATTCCCAGGTCATCGGTCTGGCGAAGGGGATCGACGCCCACGATCAATGCTTGCCGATCTGTGTGGACGACGACCTCCAGATCATCACCGGTGAAGGCATCTGGCTGGCATGCCAGAGGCTGAAGCGACCCATGGTCGCCATCGTTCGGCTATCACACCTCAATCCAGCGCAACGGCGTGCGCTGCAAATCGCGTCCAACCGACTCGCTGAATTGAGCTCGTGGGATGATCGCCGCCTGGCGGAGGCGTTGCGCGACCTCTCGGCCGAAATTGACCTCGACATCGAGCTGACCGGCTTCACGTCCGCCGAGGCTGAGTTTCGCATCCACGGCCTGGCGTCCATGACCGAGGGTGAGGAGGAAGAAGTCCCGCCGCCAGAACCCGAGCGGCAGGTTACGCAGCTGGGCGACTGCTGGGTTTTTCCGCGCGGCCACCGGCTCTACTGTGCTGACGCCACGATCGCGGCATCGTTCGAGCGATTGATGGCCAACAAGCGGTGCGCGGTGCTCCTCACCGATCCGCCGTATGGCCAGCACATCGGTGACTACGTCGGCCTGGGCGGTATCAAGCACCGGGAGTTCGTCATGGGCTCGGAGGGCATGTCGCCCGACGAGCTGCGAGCCTTCCTCGCCCAGGTCTGCGCGCACGCAGGTAGCCACATCCGGCCTGGCGGGCTGGCCTACATTTTCATGGACTGGCGAGGGATCGGACAGCTCCTGGACGTGGGCGTGCGCCAGTTCGGTGAGCTCAAGAACCTCGCGGTTTGGGTCAAGGACACGGCCGGAATGGGAAGTTTCTATCGCTCCCAGCACGAGCTCTGCGCCGTCTTCAAGAACGGCAAGGGTCGGCACCAGAACAACATTCAACTCGGCCGTTTTGGCCGCAATCGCTCCAACACCTGGTTCTATTCCGGCATGGGCGGACAGGGTCGCCGGTCCGAGGAGGGAGATCTCCTCGCCATGCATCCGACCGTCAAACCCATTCAGATGATCGCAGACGCCCTGCTCGATTGTTCGGTGCGCGGCGACATCGTCCTGGATCCATTCTTGGGCAGCGGGACCTGTTTGCTGGCAGCCGAACGCACGGGCCGCCATTGCTATGGCCTAGAGCTGGATCCGCTCTACGTCGACTTGGCCGTCCGGCGGTTCAGGCGGGTCTCCGGCGAGGAGCCAACCTGCGCCACCACCGGCAAGACTTTCTCGCACATCGCCGCCGAGCGGGGTGTCAGCGATGAGTGAGGATGACCGGGGCGAATACGGGGTCGGCTATGGCCGGCCTCCCGCCCACTCCCAGTTCAAGAAGGGGCAGTCGGGAAATCCATCCGGCCGGCCGCGCAAGAAGACCCTGGCCGAAGTGGTCGACGCTGCGCTGCACGAGCCGGTGGTCGTGACCGAAAACGGCAAGCGCAAGACCATCACCAAGCTCGAGGCGATGACCAAACAGCTGGTCAACAAGGGCGCGTCCGGCGACGCGCGCGTCGCCAAGATGCTGATGGATTTCATTCGCGTGGTCGAGGCGCAGGCAGCGTCAGACGACGACGGCAAACCCGTCCTCAAGCAGGACGACAGAGAGGCCATGAGCAGCTTCCTCGACAGGATGAAGCGCTTCACCGCCAAGGAGGGGAACTAATGAATATGAATCTCGAAGACCTGGACATCGTTAGCCGGACCGACCTGACGACCTTCGTGGAACGGTCCTTCCGGTACCTCAACCCGGGCACGCAGTTGTTGATGAACTGGCACATCGAGCGGATCGCCACGGTCCTGATGCGTGTCGCCCGCGGGGAGTTGAAGCGGGTCATCATCAACATCCCGCCGCGGTACATGAAGTCTATCATCGCGTCGGTGGCGTTTCCCGCCTGGCTCCTGGGGCACGACCCCTCCAAGCAAATCATCTGCGTGAGCTACGCCCAGCCGCTGGCGGACAAGCTCTCGCGCGACTGCCGGCAACTGATGATGAGCGACCTCTACCGGGGTGTCTTTCCCGACACGCGCCTCACCGGCGCCAAGCAGGCCGTCAGCGAATTCGAGACTTCGAAAAATGGCTGCCGGCTGGCCACATCCGTCGGCGGGGTCCTGACCGGTCGGGGCGCGGACGTCTTGATCATCGACGACGCGCTCAAGCCTGACGAGGCGCTCTCAGATACGCAACGCCATTCGGTCAACGACTGGTTCTCCCACACCCTGCTGAGCCGGCTCAACGACAAGGTCAACGGCGCGATCATCATTATCTCCCAGCGCCTTCACGAAGACGACCTGCCCGGCTTTGCGATTAGCCAGGGAGGCTGGGAGGTGGTTTCGATTCCGGCCATCGCGGTCGAAGATGAGGTTCATCTCATCGAGAGCGTCATGGGCTCCTACCGCCATGTTCGGCTCGAAGGAGAAGTGCTTCATCCCGAGCGCGAGCCGAGAGAGGCCCTGGACGTCCTGCGCCGGACCCTGGGCGAGTATCACTTTGCCGCACAGTACCAGCAGACGCCGGCGCCACTTGGGGGTGGGATCGTAAAGCTCGAATGGTTCGTAACCTACGCACCGCGCGAGCTGCCGGAGTCGATGGACCGATATTTTCAGAGCTGGGATACCGCGAGCAAGGCGAACCAGCTCACCGACTACAGCGTCTGCACGACCTGGGGCCAAAAAGGACAGCACGTCTATCTGCTGCATGTGTTCCGCAAGCGCCTGGAGTACCCGGAACTGAAACGGGCCGTGCGCGATCAGGCAGGGTTTTGGAACGCCAAGACGGTCATCATCGAGGACAAGGGCTCGGGCACACAGCTGGTCCAGGAGCTGCGCAACGAGTCCTTCGCCCACGTTCTGGCCTTCGAGCCGAAGTCGGACAAGATCGTGCGCATGCACACCCAGGCGGCGATGATCGAAAACGGGTTCGTGCACATTCCTGCGGAAGCCCCTTGGTTGGGCGAGTACCTCCACGAACTGGCGACCTTCCCGAAAGGGAAGTTCGACGATCAGGTCGATTCGACCTCGCAGGCCCTTGAGTGGGTTCGCGACACAGGCCTTCAGCCGAACTTCATCGTCTACATTCGCGAGGAAAATGCCCGCGAGGCGCAGCGGCGCGGCGGCGGGCATACTCAGCCAATTCGGGTCAGGCCAAACAATGGCGTGAATGCCTGGCAGATAAGCGGCGGCCCCGAACTGCGGGCCGACAACGATGGGGTCATCACCATCCCGGTTGGTGTCGAAGCGCCCATTCCGAACGGCTGGACCATCCTCGACGATTAGGTCGACGGGGATTCCAGGCGCGCCAGGACGACCATGGCGGCGGTCAGGACCCGAAGGTCCTCGGCCGCCGCCTGCAGTTCGCGGGCGCGCTCCTGGCGCTCCTGGGGGCTGTCCGAGCGCCGCAGGGCCGCGGGCAGGGCGTCTTCCATCAATTCGCCGACCGCCGTGCCCAGGAGCTCGATGGCGGGGGCCGCGATTTCTTCGTCGAGCATGCTGCGCCTCCGACCCGACACACGAGGCGATTTGGCGGGCAAGTCGATGACCAGCCTTCAGGCCGAAAGGGCTTCCTCGTCCGGCTCGATCAGGGCGGTGGGCGTGGCGCCGAGAGCCTGGGCGATCTCATAAAGGCTGAGGATAGTCGGGTTGCGCCGGCCGCGTTCCAGGTCGCTGATGTACTGCTGTCCGAATCCGGATTTCGCAGACAGCTCTTCCTGCGTCATCCCGGCTTGTTGTCTGAGCCTGCGGACGTTTCGCCCGACCAGCTTCCGCATGTCCATAGGACAGCGTTTGACTGTCTCGGCGAACCGAGTTTATCCACTATAATATGTGGAGGGCTCCCGATGTTCAGACTCGCCATTGTGGCGGCGCTTGCAGCCTCGCTCCTTAGCGCCGATCCGGCTGCGGCAGCTTCTCGAGCGCCGGCAGTCCAGATCACCACAGACCAGTTCAGCAAGGACGTCACCTTCGTCGGCCCCATCGGGGCCGTGAACCCTTTTGGGGGCACTTCGCGCATCTGGCATATCCGCAGCTGGCTGAACAAGGAGACGAAGGCCGTCACCCACCAGCTTTACGTCGATATCGGTTATGTCGGCGGCCTGCGCTGGTACGGGACGGCCGCGGACGATCGGGCCAACACGCTGGAAGTCATCCGCATTGGTTCAAACGTGGGCTCCTGCCGCGGGGGCTGCTCAATGAGCGAAACCGTCGGCATCACCCTGGATGACGCCCTCCTCCGATCTCGCGCCCAGACTGGATTCCAGATCAAGCTATCTGCTCAAAGCGGGGACAGTCTGATCATCGACATTCTACCCGACCAAATCGCTGCCCAACTGAATGCCGTCGATACCTACCTAGGGGTTGCCGCCGCGCCCAATCCCTCAGCCGCCGTAGCGGCTATCCCCGGGGCCACCCTTGGGGCCGACTTCGGAGCTAGTTTCGACGACGTGCCCGGCCTAACGAACCGCATCCTCGGTCGAAGTGGCGGCGCTTTGGTCACTTGGGTAAAGGGGGACTCAGGGGCAGCCCGGGCCGGCGTTAAGTGGGCGGACGTGCTCATCGAGTTTGATGGACAGCCGATTGCAAGTGCCGCCGAACTCCAGCGACACATTGATGCGATCGCGCCAGGCCATCGCGTCTCCGGAAAATTGATCCGGGGTCGAAAGCTAGTCGAGTTCACCGTTCAATTTTGAGCGGCCGCGACCGATTCGGTCGATCGCTATCGGACCCGTCTCCCATGCGCCAGCAGCGGACATTGTTCTCCGACCGACAATCGGACATTCACGGACGGGGCGGCCTCTGCCCGAGCTCCCCCTGTCGCCCGTTCGCGGCGAGCACTCGCACAACGGCTTGCGGCTAATCCATCTGAGCCGTGAGCGTGCCGCGCAGCCGTGGATCGGCCCGCAGGGCCGAGCGAGCCGCTGCGTTTCCGGCTGCGGCAGCCTGCAGCTTGTCACCCAGGGACAGGTCGACGCCGTGCCGCGCGTATTTCGCGGCGGCGGCCATCCAGAGGGTGTTGACGCGCGCCAGCAACACGGGATCGGTGCGGCAAGAAGCCAGGGCCGCATCCAGTAGCATCAGGGCT
>CAZKZR010000091.1:0-8973 GCA_964557245.1 uncultured Anaerolineaceae bacterium
CTGGCGGCCGTAAGCAAACTCTGCGCCTAGGAGGGCTTCGATGTCTCTCCCAGCAGCATCCCCCGGACGCCCCATTCGCGTCCTCATCGTCGATGACTCCGCGTTCATGCGCCGCGCCGTCGAACGCCTCCTCTCTTCGGTTCCCGGTGTCACCATTGTGGGCACCGCCACCGATGGCCTGGACGGCGTGAAGCGCGCACTTGAGCTGCGGCCAGATGTCATCACGATGGACGTGGAAATGCCCAGGATGGACGGCGTCTCCGCCGTCGGCGAGATCATGCAGGCGCTGCCCACCCCCATCGTGATGGTCTCCACCCTCACCTCCGAAGGCACGGCCACAGCCATCCGCGCGCTCGAAGCGGGAGCGGTCGATTGCGTCGGCAAGCCGAGCGGCATCAGCGCTGATCTCGCCAATGTCGGCGAACGTCTCCGCGAAGCCGTCGTGCGTGCCAGCGTTGCCCGCCTTCAACGTCGCCGTCCCGGGCTCGTCGCTCCGCCGGCCCGTCCCTCCACGCCTGCCACGCCGCCGCGGCCCATGCTTCCGGGGCGTCCGGCTGCGCACAACCTGCTGGTCATCGGTTCGTCCACGGGCGGCCCGCCCGCCCTCACGGAAGTCATTCCGCACATACCGGGCGACATTCCGGCGGCGGTCATTGTCGTGCAGCACATGCCGGCCGGGTTCACCAACGCCCTTGCGCGCCGGCTTGACTCGCTCTCATCGCTTCACGTGGTTGAGGCCTCCGAAGGCGACACCCTGGTCAACGGTACGTGCTATGTCGCCCCCGGCGACTACCACCTGATCGTCACGCGAGACAAGCGCTTGCACCTGGACCAGGGCCCGACCGTCCACGGCGTCCGTCCCAGCGTCGATATCACGCTGGAATCCGTTGTCCCGGTCTTCGGCCGGGCTGCGAGCGCCGCAATCCTCACCGGCATGGGCCGGGACGGCGCCGAAGGCGCCGCCAAACTCGAAGCCGCCGGAGGCAAGATCATCGCCCAGGACGAAGCGTCCTGCGTGGTGTATGGCATGCCCCGGGTCACCATGGAACGGACGCATGACGCGCAGCAAGTGCCGCTGACGCGCGTCGCCGCTGCGCTCGTGGCCACACTCCCTGCAATGCGAGGCACTCGATGACTACCGAACTCACCAACGACCGCGAATGGATCGCCTTCCGCCAGGCCCTGGAGCGCGCGATCGGCGTGCCGCTCGGCCAGTACAAAGAACCGCAGATGAAGCGCCGCCTCGCGAGCATTATGTCTCGCCGCTCGATCGACGGGTGGCCATCGTTCCAGAAGGCAATGGCCGCCGATAAGAAACTCCTCGACGACGTCCGCGACACCCTGACCATCAACGTCAGCGAATTCTGGCGGCAGCCGGACCGCTTCCTCGAGTTGCAGAAGGTCTGGATTCCCAAGCTCCTGCAGGAAAGGAAGACGCTGAAGTTCTGGAGCGCCGGCTGCTCCATCGGCTGCGAACCGTACTCACTCGCGATGATCCTGAACGAAGTAGACCCTCGCGGCGCGCATACCATCCTCGCCACTGATGTGGACATGCCTATCCTCAACCGCGCGCGCGACGGCAAGGGATACCCGCCCGCCGAAGTCCGTTCAGTGCCGCCGGCCCTGCTCAAGAAGTACATGATCCAGGACCCTGACGGTACCTATCGCGTGACCGAAGAACTGAAGCGCCGCATCACCTTCCGGCGCCAGGATCTCCTCAGCGAGTCCTATCCCCAGGACATGGACGTCATCCTCTGCCGGAACGTTGTCATCTACTTCACGGACGAGGCGAAGCAGCACATCTACAAGGGCTTCTCGGGCGCGCTCCGGCCCGGCGGGCTGCTCTTCATCGGCGGCAGCGAGATGATCATGCGCTCTGGCGAAATCGGCTTCCGCACGGCCGGCACGAACATGTATCAGCGCGCTGCCTGAGTTCCAGCGGGGACCGGCGCCCAGCGGCGGACACCCCACCATGCCGCGAGCGCGCAAACCACGCCGCCTATCAGGTCCAGCAGGTAGTGCTCGCCCAGGTACATCAGGCTCGCGCCCATTACCACCGCGTATATCAACAGGAACGGCGCGAGCCGCTTTGCATGGTCCCGCGCCCACAGGAACATCGCGAACGTGACGCCCTCGTGAATCGAGGGCATCGCCGCGACCGAGTTCGGTTCACCCAGCGAGGCGTAAAACGACTGGTACGTGTCCTTGTCGACGCTGCCGCCGACGAAGTCCATGACCCGGTAGACGCCGTCGAGGTGCCCCTGCTGAGCCGCCAGCCACGGCGGATTGGTCGGCAGCAAGAAAAACAGCAACAACCCCAGGTACATCGTCCCCACGATGACGCCGACGTAGCGCGGGAACGCGTCTCGCTCCCGCCAGTAGACGGCCACGGCCATCGCGTATGGGGCCAGGAAGAACGACCAGTGCATCGCCACGGAAAACACGTCGAGCGGCCGCACGTCACTGACTCGAAAGAACTTCTCCTGGAGCCATTGAATCGGGTCCGTTCCGAGGAACAGGGCCCGGTCGAAGCTAATCGGGTAGTTCGTTCTCGTCGGGATCGCGGTCTCATCTGCGAGGGAACGGAGCAGCGTGTAGGCGAAGATGCCGGCGACGAATGCGAACCACCACAGCCGCTCGCGCCGGAACCGGACCTCAGGCGCCCACGCCACCAGTGCGAAGCCGACCAGCAGGAATCCGAACCAGGTGTGGTCTTGCCAGATTTTGGTCGCGACTGTCGCGGCCATCGCCAGCAATGTCGCCGTTTGCACCGCCAGCAGTGCCCGTTGGCCACTCGATTCCGGTATCCCGGCGTTGAACCGGGCCGCCGCTGCCGGTTGCGTTGCGGTGCCCGGGGTCTGGCGCATTGCAACGAGGGTAAGGACTATTCCGGACTGACGGAAGCGTCAGAGTATGCAAACCTTACTGGCGCGAGCCGATTCTTCGTGAAGATGAGTACTGTCGGACGGTTTGTTTTAGGCCTGGTCATCACCGCCGCCTGCGCGGCGCTGCTCTTCCGCCTCATCCCGTGGCAGAGCACCCGAGCTGCCCTCGAATCGGCGGACCCCGTCTTCATCGGTCTCGCCGTCACCTGCCTCGTGGCTTCGCTCATTGCGAAGACTGTGCGCTGGCGTTTGCTACTGCCTGATTCGTCTGGGGTCTCGACGTCGCGGCTGTACCGAATCATGCACATCAGCTTCCTGCTGAATAACGTCCTTCCCGCCCGCCTGGGAGACGTTGCCCGCGTTGCTATGACTACTCGTCAGCCGGGTGTGCGGTTCGGCCATGTGCTTTCGTCGCTGCTGACCGAACGCGTCACGGATACCGTCACGTTGCTCGCCGGCTTCCTCATCGTGAGCCCTTTCCTGCCCGTCCCGGACCGTTACGCGGATATCGTGAAGATCGCGTGGCTTGTGGTTGCGGCGATCGTGCTCCTCGTGCTCGTCGCCACCGTCTTCCGGCGGAGGCTCTCGCGCCTCGCCCAGCGAAGCCATCTCGCCGCCCTGGTCCCTGGGAACGAACGATTGCGCGAGGAGGCCCAGTCGTTCTCCGAAGGCTTCAAGCAGCTCTTCTCTCGCCGGCACGTCGTTTCGATTTGGGGCTGGTCAGGCGGGGCGTGGGTAGGCGCTTTCGCGATCAACTACCTGCTCATGCGTGCCTGCCACATCGATGCGCCGATAGCCGTGGCAGTGCTCCTGACCTGCACCACCAACCTCGCGATGCTGATCCCGTCGTCACCTGGCTACGTCGGCGTCTTCCACGCCGCCGCTACGCTCTCTCTTCTCCCGTTCCACGTCGCCAGCGGGACCGCCCTCAGCTTCGCCATCCTCGCTCACCTTGTGAACGTCGTCCCGGTCAGCTTGATCGGTGCGGCGTTCCTCCTGTTCGGGCGGGAACAGATCAGCTTCAACCTCGGCTCACTCCGCAGGCAACAAGCCGCGATCGAAGCCGAAACGCACACACCCTCCGCGCACTAACCCCAGAGCTCGCTCGCTTCCTTCCTCAGTTCCGCCCGGAAGTCCGGATGCGCGATCGAGATCAGCTCTTCCGCGCGCTGGCGGTGGTTCTTGTCCAGCAATCGCGCGACCCCGAACTCCGTGATGATCGTGTCGGCCAGGTACCGCGGGACCGTTATGAGCGTGCCCGCGTCGTGCTTCGCCACCACCTTCGAGATCGAGCCCTCCATCGCCGTTGAGCGCATGACCGTGACCGCACGGCCGTCTTTGCAAAGCGCCGCCGACATGTGGGTATCCGGCTGGCCGCCGGTGCCGTTCACCATGTGCCCGCCGAACCGGTCTTCACTTGCTATCTGACCAAGCAGGTCAACCGCTATGGCGCTGTTAATCGACGTCATCTGCCGGTTCTGAGACATGAACGCCGGGTGCAGCAGGTTCTCCGGCATGTGGAGTTCGAACGCCGGGTTGTTGGCGATGATTTTGAAGTCCTCGCCATCGCATCCGGACCAGGCCACCGCCACCGCTTTCCCGGGGAAGAGCGTCTTTCGCGAGCCGTCCACAATCCCGCGCGCCCAGAGCTTCGCCAGGCCGGGCGAACCCAACTCAGTGTGGATCCCCAGGTGCTTTGCATCGTCGAATGCCCCGGCGAGGAACATCAGCGAACTCGGTTGGCCAACGCCCACCTGGATCGTGTCTCCGTCGCGGATGAGCGGCCGAAGGTTGTCCGCAATCGCCTGCGCGGCAGGGTCAACGTCGACCATGCCAAGCGCCGTCTTGAGCATGTCCGGCGGGAAGGCGTGGAACATCGCCTCCACCAGCGCCAGTTGCTCGGCGGTGGTCTTGCTCAGCAGGTCCAGCAGCGCCGGCCTGAATGGTTCGGGCGAAAGCGTTCGGATTCGCTCTTCCACCCCCGCGAAGTCCACGGTCTTCACCGCGCCTTCGATAAAGGTGTCGATTTCGCTCACGTGCATCCACACGTCGCCGTGAACCATGGACATGTTCGGATCCACCATCGCGATGGTGGTCTTGCAGCGCTTCGCGTAGGACTTCCGCTGCCACATATGCGGCCCGAAGTGCACGTAGCCCTGCTCGTTCGGCGGGCTGCACGGCGTGAGGAAGACGTCGGGCATGCGCGCTTCGTCCCGGCCCGCGTCGAACGCCTTCATCCCGAGCATGAACGTATTCGGCAGATACGTGGCCACTTTCGCGTCGTGCGCCGGCCGCATCGTGTCGCCGATGAAGATCTCGATTTCTTTCTCTCCCTTTATGGCTTCGGGATTGAAAAGGTCAGGGTTGCCGGGGGCGAGCGTCCGGAAATCCACGCGTCCAAGCTGCTGCGCCCGTCCGACGAACGCCGTGACGAGTGGGGCGGGACACAGGATCGTGATCGAAACCAGGTCCCCTTCCTTGATGACTTCGACTGCCTGCTCGGCGGTTTTCAGGCGCGACTGGTAGTCATCGCGCCAGTTCTGGTAGCGGACGGACACGGGCTATCCCTCGGATACGGCTTCTCGCGATTCTAACCGGGTGCTGCCAAAGGTGCCGCGATGTGCTCCCGTCTTGAGCCTCTGCTAGAGTTCCGGCGACCGTTTCGGTCACTCGAACAACCACCCCGGAGGCGCCTGTGCAGGCACTCGACAACGTCCGGATTCTGGACCTCACCCACCACATCGCCGGTCCGTACGCAACCCGGCTTTTCGCCGACTTCGGCGCCGATGTCATCAAAATCGAACGGCCCGGTGGCGACCTCGCCCGTCAGCTCGGACCGTTCAAGGACAACCAGCCGCACCCGGAGCGCTCAGGCACGTTCTTCTTCCTGAACTGCAACAAGCGATCGGTGGTCCTCGACCTGAAGACGCCGGCCGGGCGGGAAGCGCTCGGCGCCCTCGCGAAGACCGCGGACCTCGTCGTCGAGAGCTTTGCACCGGGAAAGCTCGATGACCTCGGCGTCGGCTATGAATTCTTCAAGGCGCTCAAGCCTGAACTGCCGGTCATCTCGATCACCAATTTCGGTCAGACCGGCCCGTACAAGGACTATCTGCTCACCGACCTGACGCTCTACGCGTTCGCCGGCGAGATGTACTCCATGGGCGAAACCGATCGCGAGCCGATCAAGATGGCCGGCACGGCCGCCCTGTTCGAGTCTGGTGCAGCCGCGGCGGTTGGCATCATGGGCGCGCTCTTCGCATCCAAGCGCCACGGTATCGGCCAGCACGTCGATATTTCGCTCGCTGAGACGCACTTCGGCGGCGTCGACCGCCGCCACGCGACAGCAATTGCGTTCCAGTTCAGCGGCCGCAAGACACTGCGGCTCGCCAGTCATGGCGGCGGCATGCCCCAGGGCATCTACCCGTGCGCCGATGGCTACGTCGACTTCACGAACGCCGGCCTTCGGCCCGACCGGATCGCCGAGATGCTCAACCACCCGGACTGGCTCAATGACCCGAGGTTCAGCGACCCGGTCCAGCGCATGAATCCGGCCGTCATCGAAGACTGGAACGGCAACTTCATCGTCTGGTGCATCGAGCGCACCAAGCGCGAGATCTGGGAGGAAGCGCGCCGCGCGAAGGTCATGTGCGGGCCCATGTTCACCATGGAAGACCTCTTCACCGATGACGCGTTCCGAAACCGCGGATTCTGGTCCAACGTCGACCACGCGGAGCTTGGAGAAGTCACTATCCCCGGGAGGCAGTTCCAGATGAAAAAAGGCGGCTGGGAGCTGCGTCGCGCAGCACCCCTGCTAGGCCAGCACACGGCGGAAGTGCTCGCTGAGGTTGGTCTGAGCCCCGCCGCCATTACTGCCGCCTCTGGAGGTGTCGCGTGACCGCTCCCAAACCACTCGAAGGCGTGCGCGTGATTGACCTCTGCGTCGTCTGGGCGGGTCCCTTTGCCACCATGCAGCTCGGCGACCTTGGCGCGGAGATCATCAAGCCGGAGAACCCGTTCGTGTTCCAGCCGATGACCCGCGGCGCGATGGCTCGGCCCCCACAGATGCTGGTCTCCAACTCAATCGCCTGGTCCGGCGGACTGCCCCGCAACGAGGTCGGCGATCGCCCGTGGGACTACAACCCAACGTTCGTCAGCCTCTATCGCAACAAGAAAAGCTTCACTGTTGACCTCCGCCGGCCGGAGGGCCTCGACGTACTGAAGCGCCTGGTCGCCGAATCTGATGTCGTCTACGAGAACAACGCCACGGGCACCATGGAAGGACTTGGGATCACGTACGACTGGCTGAAGGAAGCCAACCCGAAGATCATCTTCGTCCGTGTTCCCGCCTACGGCAGCGACGGGCCCTACGCGCGCGCCCGCGCCCTCGGCGTCCATCTGGAAGCGGTCATGGGCCACAGCCTGCTCCGTGGCTATCCGGACGCAGACCCGTCCTCGAACACGGCCATCTACTCCGGCGATTACCTCGCCGGCGCACAGGGCGCCTTCGCCGTGATGACCGCACTCTGGCACCGCGACCGGACGGGCGAAGGGCAGCTGATTGAGATAGCCCAGGCCGAGAACGCTGCATGCATGTTCACCCAGGCGATCATGGACTACAGCCTGAACGGAAACATCCAGGGAGCCATAGGCAACCGCGATGTCCACGGTCGCGCGCCCTTCGGCGTCTATCCCGCTGTTTCGCCCGGCGACTCCAGCACGATGGACGACCGCTGGATCGCGATCGGAATCGAGGATGACGTCCAATGGGCGGCCTTCGGCGCCGCCATCGGCAGCCCGGCATGGGCGAGCGACTCGAGGTTCGCAACGAATGCGGGGCGCGTCCAGCACCACGATGAACTCGATGCCCTCATCGCCGAGTACACCGCCACCCAGGACGACTACGACCTGATGCAGCGCCTCCAGGCGGCAGGCATCTCCGCGACACCCGTGCTCGAAGCCTCGCGCATGTTTACCGATCCGCATCTCCGGTCACGCGACTTCTTCAAGCAGCAAACCCAGCCGGCGAGCGGCACCTTCGAGTACGTCGGCCCGCTCTGGAAGATGCCCGGGACACCGGTCGAGTACTACCAGGCGCCGGTGATGTTCGGCGAACACAATGACTACGTGTACCGCGAAGTGCTGAAAGTCTCCGACGAAGAGTTCGAGGCCTTGAAGGCCGGCGGCCACATCGCCACTGAGTACGACCCGAGCGTCCCGTGACCGACGGTCTCCCCAAGATGTATCACGAGCGGGCGGAGTGGTTTCACTTGCTCACCGCGCCCGAAGAATACGAAGAAGAAGCGGACCTCTTCTACACCACCGCGAAGGCGGCGTTCGGGCGCGCTCCAGAGACCTGGCTGGAACTAGGTTCCGGCGGGGGCAACAACGCCTCGCACTACTCGAAACGCGTACGAGAAGTCGTCCTCTCCGATCGTTCGCCTGAAATGCTCTCGCTCAGCCGGCAAATCAACCCCAAGCTCGACCATGTCCATGGAGACATGCTGACGCTGCGCCTGGCCCGGAAATTCGATGTCGTCTTCGTCCATGACGCCGCCAGCTACCTCACCACGGAGGACCAGGTCCGCCAGCTGGCCCAGACTGCGGCGGCCCATCTCAAGCCCGGTGGCGTCACGCTCATGTGTCCCGACAACACCGCCGAAAACCTCTCGTTCGATACCGACCACGGCGGGCACGATGGCGACGGCCGCGCGATGCGCTACCTCGAATGGTCCTTTCCCGGCCGGCCGGGCACATACGAGTACTTCGTCGACTACGCCTACATCTACCATGAGGAAGGCAAGCCTCCCGCCATTGAGCTCGACCGCCACGTCAACGGCGCACTGCCCGAAGCAATCTGGCTCGCGGCGCTCCGGGATGCGGGCTTTTCCGCCACCACAACGCCGTTCATCCACAGCGAAGTTCCCGAGGGCGGAGTCTTCTTCGTCGGCCGCCTGCCCACCTGAGACTTCCAGCCTCACTCGCTACAATGCCCCCACACACGACATACACCGCCCTTCCCTGGGAAGCGCGCAGGAGAGAACCCATGGCTGACGTCGGACTGCCGGTTGATGAGAAATACGCTCCCCCC
>CAZKZR010000092.1:0-6580 GCA_964557245.1 uncultured Anaerolineaceae bacterium
GAATCCGGTTTGCGGCTTGCGGGGGCCGAGAGCGACTGCCGACTTCATCCGCCGGGTCTTGTTTCGTGCGCGCTGACACTTCCGACGTAGCATTCCGGCTCTTGCTTGCACTCGGTGAACTCTGGGATGGCCTCGGCCGGTCCGGCGTCGATCCGACGTCGAAAGGGCTGCACCTGACGCAAGAGTATCTCGGTGGCTACACGCGCTTCTCGGCTGGCCCCGGCTCCCACGCCCGGCTCGTCGTCGAATGGAATGGCACCACGCGCCATCTCCGCGTCCTCCGTTGCGAGCCCTGGACAAACGCTGACGCCACCATTTCTACGACGGTAGCCCACGTCCGCAGCGCCGCCCGCGCCCTGGGACTTGCCGAAACTGTGGACCGGGCGCTTGTCGCGGCCTGTGCCGAACCCAGCCAGCCCTGCCGTCGCACGGTCCTCTCCACCGCGATGGCAGCGAGCCAACCGGTCGCAGCAGCTCGAAGGGCCTAGATTCGCCCCGCTACTGTCGCGCCGCCCACTGCTTCGCGTGGTACGTAATCACGATGTCCGCGCCGGCGCGCCGGATTGATGTCAGCGTCTCGTCGATCGCCCGGTGCTCGTCCAGCCAGCCATTCTGAATAGCGGCCATGAGCATGCTGTACTCGCCGCTGACGTTGTACGCCGCCACTGGTACGTCAACGGAGTCCCGCACCTGGCGCAGGACATCCAGGTACGGCAGCGCGGGCTTCACCATCACCATGTCCGCCCCCTCATCGATGTCGGTGAGGACTTCGTCGCGCGCCATTCGCGCGTTCGCCGGGTCCATCTGGTAGCCCCGCCGGTCGCCGAACTGGGGGGCGCTGTCGGCCGCCTCGCGGAATGGCCCGTAGAACGCGCTAGAGAACTTGGCTGCGTACGAAAGGATCGGCGTCTGGGCGTGCCCGGCCGAATCCAGCGCGACGCGGATGGCGGACACGCGGCCATCCATCATGTCGCTCGGCGCGATGATGTCGCACCCCGCGTCCGCCAGCGACACGGCTGTCTCGGCGAGCAGCGGCAGCGCAGCATCGTTGTCCACGGATCCGTCGGGCCTCAGTGGTCCGCAATGGCCATGCGATGTGTACTCGCAAAGACACACATCGCCAATGACGAGCAGTTCGGGGTTCGCTTCTTTCAGCCGCGCGATCGACTGTTGCACGATGCCGTCGGTTGCAAAGGCGCCGCTCCCTCGCTCGTCTTTGGTTGCCGGCAGGCCGAACAACAACACCGCGGGGATTTTGAGCCCCGCCAGCGCGCGCGACTCCTCCCCCAGGGCGTCGAGGCCGAGCCGGTCCTGTCCCGGCATGGAGGCGATCGGCTGACGGCCACGAAGGCCCGCTTCGATGAAGAGCGGATACACCAGGTGGGCCGCGGTCAGTTCGGTCTCCCGGATGAGGCCCCGGATTGCAGGCGAACCGCGGAGCCTGCGGTGTCGGCGAAACGCGGGCAGTTCCATGGTTTTCAAGCTTAGCATCAGGTGTTGCACCGAATCGGCCGGTGGCGCCCTGCGCTACCATGCCTCGGATGGAACGCCGAATCCCGCCCGAGTACACCGGTTGGCAGGACTTTGAATCGGCCTTCCGCCGCCTCAGTACCCCCGAATTGGTCACGGAAGTCCAGGACGGTTCCCCAGAGCGCCGTCTCGCCGCGCTGTCGGTGATCGACCTCGCCGAGGTTGCGCCATCCACCATCGAAGACTGGATCCGCACCTTGCCTGACACCGAGGCGAACGAGCTCGCCGGCGCTATCCCCGTGCAACGCGCGCACTCCTCCTGCGCCGAGGACGTCAGGTGGGTCGATGTCGCCCGCATGGGCTACGAAGAGCGCCGGCTCCCGACGTTCCTCGTGATGCTCTTCTCGTCGCTCGAAGCGCTGCACTCCCGCGCGTGCAGCGAAGCTCCGCAAGAGTGGGAGCGCATCGGCGACTGGCTCGGAGATGTCTATGATCGGATTGTCGCGGCCGGTGAGGACGATGCCCGGGACGACATCTCGCTCTTTGTTTTCGAGAACTACCTCGAGCACGACGCGATTTTCGAAGCCTTCTGCGGAATGATCGTCCGCCACGAATCGCTGGCCCGCGAGGTCAGCGTGAACCCCGCCCAGTACCTCCGCCAGGTCGACGAGCAGCACCAGCGGTTCGCCCTCGAAGAAGCAGCGGCGAACGGCGGCATCCCGTTCGAGACCGCCTGGCGGGCACTCCAACGCGGTTAGGGCGCTAGACCGCGCACTCGCCTTCGCCGCGCTGCAGCTGGTAGAGCTCAAGCCGGTTCCAGTCGATGAACATCTGCTTGTTGTCTTCGCTGAAATCACCCGGGAGCGTGAGGTCCTGGATGGCATCTTCGAACGGCTTGTTGCCGACGCGATCAAAGAACGCGTTGAACTCTTCTCCTGGCTTGCGGTCCCGTTCGTACAGCTTGACGACGCGCTCGACGGCTTCGGGGCCGCGCTTCGCGGGAAGACGAACCGCCAACTGCGTGGCCATGCGCAGATCTCCGTTGTCGTAGCTGCCACCGAGGAACATGTGGTACGCCGGAAGCTGTTGCGGTCCGACTTTCATCGCGGCGCCATGGAATCCGATGTTGGCGATGTGGTGTTGGCCGCAGCTGTTTGGGCAACCGCTCATCTTGATGTGGATCTTGTTGGTCAGCGGGTCGGTGATGTCCATCAACTCGACGCGCTCCTGGATGGCCTTGTTGAGGCCCATCGAGGCCGTGATGCCGAGCTTGCAGGAGTCGGTGCCAGGGCAGCTGACAACGTCGGCGATTCCCTGCGCGCCGAGATCCGCCAGCTCAAGCGCCTTCAGCCGCGAAAAGACTTCGTAGAGACTCTCATCGCGTACCCAGCGGAGCACGATGTTCTGGCCGACGGTGGTCCGCGCGTAGCCGCCGCAGTAGTCGCGCATGATTGCCGCGATGCCGCGGAACTGCTCGGGCTTGAGGTCTCCGCGAGAGACTTTGACTTCGACCGAGCTGAAACCCTGCTGCTTCTGTGCCTTCACGTTGGCCGAAACAAACGCGCTGAAAGCGGTCATGTCGCCATTCGGCTGCTCATAGTGGGCCTTCTTCGACGGGGCGTTCTTCTCCTCATCGTGGATGTACAGGAGACGGTCCGGCCGGAAGTCCTTGTTGACCCAATCCCCCTTGTACTCCTCGTCCACCATGCGCTTGAACTCGTCAATGCCCACGCGGTGAACGAGGAACTTGAGCCGGGCCTTGGCGCGGTTTTTCCTCAGCTCATCTGCTTTCTCAAAGATGCGGACCACTGCCTCGGAGAGCTACAGGTACTCATCGACCGAGACGAATTCGGTCAGCGAGAAGGCGTTGCGAGCCATGATGCTGAGGCCGCCACCCACGACCACCTTGAATCCCTTCACGCCGTCCTGGACCCGCGGGATGAAACCCAGATCGTGGATTCCGGTGATGGCGTTGTCATCGTCGGTGCCGGTGAACGCCACCTTGAACTTCCTCGGGAGAAGCTGCGAAAGCGGGTTGCGCAGCCAGTAGCGAGCGAAGGCGCCCGCGTACGGGGTTGAATCGAAGAGTTCGGCCTCTTGAATGCCGGCCCACGGGTCACCCGTCACGTTTCGCACGGTGTTGCCGCACGCCTCCCGGGTGGAGAGGCCGGCCTTGCCCAATACGAAGAGCGCTTCAGCGGCTTTGGCCAGGGGGATGTGGTGGAACTGGAAGTTCTGGCGGGTGGTGATATGCCCCTTGCGCAGCGGCGCGTACTTCTCCGCGACCTCGCCAAAGGCCTCCATCTGCTCCGGTGTGACCCCGCCGAAGGGGAGCTTCACGCGGATCATCTGCACATTCGGCTGGCGCTGGCCGTAAACACCCTGCTTCAGGCGGAAGCCGATGAACTGGCTTTCTTCCCATTCTCCATTGAGCATGCGGTGCGCTTCGGTTCGGAAGTCTTCCAGCTCTTTCTCAAGGACGGGCAGGATGCGGTCCGGAGCATTGGTGTAAACGATGGTCTCGACTTCGGGCATGACTGAGTCCTCCGGCCGGGATGCGGCCTCCCGGGGGGCACATGGCTTGGAATAAAGATGACTGACTTTATCAACTATAGGGATTGCCCGCAACGAACGTACTTGATAAAGTTGAGCGAACTACTCAGGTATAAGTTGGAACGCGTGACAACCGCTCAGACGTACTCCACACAGGAATTGGCCGCGCTCAACGAACGGTTCGAATCCGCTGACCCGCGCGAGATCGTGGAGTGGGCGGTCGAGACGTTTGGGGATGGACTTTCCGTGGGCGCGAGCTTCGGTGGAGCGTCCGGAATGGCGATCCTTCATATGGTGGCCCAGTTGAAGCCGAACGTGCATGTATTCGTCCTGGATACGGATTACCTCTTCGAGGAGACCCACGAGACGATGCGGCGGGCGGTCCCCGCGATCGGTTTGGGGAACGTCAACGTTTACAAATCGAAACTCTCGCACGAGGCACAGGCCCAGCAGTATGGGCAGGCCCTCTGGATGCGCGATCCCGACCTCTGCTGTGACCTTCGAAAGATCGAGCCGAACCGGCGCGCGCTCGAAGGAAAGACCGCCTGGGCCAGTGGACTCCGGCGAGACCAATCCGAAGGGCGTGCTGATACGCCGATCGTGTCATGGGCCCAGAAGTTCGGTGTCGTGAAGCTGAACCCGCTCGCCAACTGGACCGAAAAGCAGACCTGGGAATACGTGATGAAGCACAACATCCCGTACAACCCGCTGCTCGACCAGGGGTACACCAGCATTGGTTGTTACAACTGCACAGTCCCCGGCGTCCAGGGCCGGGCGGGCCGCTGGCAAGGTTTCGACAAAGAAGAATGCGGACTGCACACCTGATCCGCGAAGCCGATCTGTACGCCCAGGAGAACATGTGGTGAGTGCAAGGCGAGGATTCGTCCTCTGGTTCACAGGGCTTTCTGGAGCGGGCAAATCCACCCTCACGGAAGCGGTCGCACCGTTGCTCCGGGAGCGCGGCATGGCCGTGGAAGTGCTCGACGGAGACGTCGTGAGGACGCATCTCTCTAAAGGCCTGGGGTTTAGCCGTGAGGACCGCGACGCCAACATCCTGCGCATTGGCTTTGTGGCGAACTTGCTCGCCCGCAACGGCGTCGCGGTCATAACAGCCGCCATCTCGCCATACCGGGAAACACGGGATGCGGTCCGCGCCATGGTGGAGGCGGACGGCTCTCCGTTCATCGAAGCTCACGTCGCAGCGACGCTCGAAGAGTGCGAAGCCCGGGACGTGAAGGGCCTCTATGCCGAGGCACGGGCCGGGCGAAGGCCTGGATTTACCGGTGTTGATGACCCATATGAGCCTCCGCTGCATTCGGAACTCGCTATCCCCACCGGACAGGAGAGCCTCCAGGCCTCGGTCGATCGCGTGTTGGAATACCTGGAACAGAACGGTCTCGTGCAGGCGCTCGAGGCGGCTCGATGACGGTCGAGGAAGCCTTTGTCCCGGTAGCGCACGACTCCGTGCTGGAAATGCTGGAGGCCGAGGCGATCTTCATCATGCGTGAGGTCGCCGCGGAGTTTGAACGGCCGGCGTTGCTGTTCTCCGGCGGAAAAGACTCGATCGTGCTGCTCCGAATCGCGGAGAAGGCCTTTTGGCCGGCGCGGATCCCGTTCCCGGTGATGCACGTGGACACCGGCCACAACTTTCCTGAAGTCATCGACTACCGGGACCGGAGAGCAGCGGAGCTGAACGCTCGGCTGATTGTTGCTTCGGTGCAGGCCGGTATCGATTCGGGCGAGCTCGTCGAAGAGCGAGGCCCCAGGGCATCTCGGAACCGCCTGCAGACGCCGGTACTCCTTGGTGCCATCGCTGAACATCAGTTCGATGCCGCCATCGGAGGCGCCCGCCGCGACGAAGAGAAAGCGCGGGCGAAGGAGCGGGTGTTCTCGTTCCGGGACGACTTCGGGCAGTGGGATCCCCGAGACCAGCGGCCCGAACTGTGGCAGCTCTATAACGGCATGCACGTGCGAGGAGAGCACATGCGCGTCTTCCCGCTGTCGAACTGGACCGAGCTGGATATCTGGCGGTACATCCAGAGCGAGGGACTGGAGATCCCGTCGATCTACTTCGCCCATGAGCGGGAGGTGTTTCAGCGCGACGGGATGCTGATGGCGGTGAGTGAGTTCCTCCCGCTATTGCCCAACGAGAAGCCCTTCCGGGCGTCCGTGCGCTATCGAACTGTCGGCGATATGACGTGCACAGCAGCGGTTCGCTCCGAAGCGAGCGACATAAGTACCGTGGTCGCTGAGATTGCGGCGACGCGCATAACCGAGCGGGGCCAGAGCCGCGCGGACGACCACTTCTCCGAAGCTGCGATGGAAGACCGAAAGCGCGAGGGGTACTTCTAAATGGACCTCCTCCGCATAGCCACGGCGGGTTCCGTGGACGATGGCAAGAGCACCCTCATCGGGCGGCTGCTGTACGACTCAAAGCAGGTGTTTGAAGACACGATGGCGAGCCTGGAGCGGGCAAGCGCCGCGCAGGGGCTCGGGGAAGTGAACCTGGCACTGCTGACCGATGGTCTCCGAGCCGAGCGCGAGCGAGTGTACGTCG
>CAZKZR010000092.1:6590-8896 GCA_964557245.1 uncultured Anaerolineaceae bacterium
CGAACAGGGAATCACGATCGACGTGGCCTACCGGTACTTCGCCACCCCGAAGCGGAAGTTCATCATTGCCGATTCGCCGGGGCACGTTCAGTACACACGGAACATGGTCACTGGCGCTTCGACCGCGGACCTGGCGCTGATTCTGGTCGACGCGCGCAAGGGCGTCATCGAGCAAACCCGCCGCCATACGGCCATCGCGAACTTGCTGGGCATCCGTCACCTTGTCCTGTGCGTCAACAAGATGGACCTCGTGGAGTGGTCGCGCGAGGTCTATGACGCGATCGAGCTGGAATACCGCCAACTCGCGGAGCGGCTAGGCGTCCCGACCGTGACGGTGATTCCAATGGCCGCGGTTTCCGGCGCGAACATCGTTGAGACGGCCGCGCAGGCGCCCTGGTACGACGGTTCGCCGCTGCTGGAGTTCCTCGAGACGGTGTACGTGCCTGACCCGGCGCGGCACGCTGAGTTGCGCTTCCCCGTGCAACACGTGATCCGGCCTCAATCAGACGAGCACCACGACTACCGCGGCTACGCCGGCACGGTGGCGGCGGGCATCGCCGAGGTTGGCGCAGCGGTCACCGTGCTGCCCATCGGTAGGACTACGAAGATCGTGGCGATCGACCGGTTCCAGCAGGGCCTCGCTGAGGCCGAACACGGCGACGCGGTGACAATCCGCCTGGCCGAGGACATCGATGTGAGCCGCGGATACATGTTGGTTTCCGCCGCGACAGAGCCTCCGACCACCAGCCGGTTCACAGCCGACATCTGTTGGATGTCTGACACGAGCGTACTTCGGCCCGGCAATCGCTACTGGATCAAGCACACAACGCGGCGGGTGAAGTGCATCGTTGAGTCGCTTGAGAGTCTGTTCAATGTGCAGACGCTCGAGAACCTGCCGAACCCCGAGGGCGTGGGCCTGAACGACATAGCCCGGATCACGGTCAAGACGACAGAACCGCTCTTCATGGACCCGTATTCGGTGAGCAGGGACACGGGTAGCTTCATCCTCATCGACGTAGCCACGCGCCGGACGGTAGCCGCTGGGATGGTTCGCGAGCCCCACGTTCCGGACGAGGACAGTGACTTCTGAGCCCGGGGCGCTGGCACGGCCGATCGAGGTAGTGCCGGACGACACCACGACGGAGGCTGCGACGCCGCACAGATCGTTACGCCTCAGCGGCCTCCTCAAAGTCGCTAGCGCCGGCGGCGGCGTCTTCCTCTTCATCTTCGCCCTCCAAATCATCAAGACCGGCGCCCGCGCCGTGGTGCCAGTGCTCGATAACCTGGACATCGCCGGGCCGGTCAACTCGCTCGGATTCGGCTGGCTGGCCGCCTACCTGGCGTTGAGCGGGTCACCGGTCGCTGCGATCGGGACGACGTTGCTCGCGGGTGGAGTCTTCAATGCGCGCGAAGCATTCGCGGTCATCGGCGGCTCGCGGTTGGGGGCATCGTTCATCGTGCTGGCGGTGGGCTACGCGCTCTACATCGGCGGCAAGCGGAGCCCCGACGGCCTGTCGATCGGCGTCGTGGCGCTCCTGACTACGTTCACCACGCAGGGACCGGCGGTGCTGCTCGGGTTGGTGTCGCTGCACTACGGATGGCTAGATTCGGTACAGTTCACACCGCCCGCCGGCATGCTGGACTGGATCGACACGGTGTACGGCCGGCCCGTCGATTGGCTGAACGGGGTGCTTCCGTCCGGTCTGGTGTTTGTAACGGGTGTCGGAGTGTTGCTCTTCAGCTTCGCGCTGTTCGATCGCGCTTTGCCGCAGCTAGAGGCCGGGTCGCCGGGCTTCGAGAAGTCCTTATGCAAGCTCGACTCGAAGTGGCTGATGTTCGCTATGGGCTGCGCGGTGACTTCGATGACCCTGAGCGTGTCGATCTCGCTCACGCTGCTGGTGCCGCTTTCGCTCAAGGGCTACTTGCGCCGGGACCAGGTCATCCCTTACGTGATGGGCGCGAACATCACCACGTTCATCGACACCCTCGCCGGTGCTCTCGTGCTGGGCGGAGCCTCCGCGTTCACGGTCGTGCTGACCGAGATGGTGTCGGTTGCAGCGGTGTCGGCCGTCATTCTGCTCCTGGCCTACGGTCCCTACTCACGCGCGATTCTTGCGCTCTCGTCGCGGGTGACCCACAGCCAGCGGAATCTCGGCGTTTTCCTCGCCGTCATCGTCGCGGTTCCGCTGGCGCTGCTCCTCGTTTGAGAGCTACTGGTGCAGGGTCTGGTCAGGGTCATCGGCGGTGACGCCGGCCGCGTACAACTCGGCGATTTCCGACTCCGGCAGCTTCAAAAGGTCGCGAAA
>CAZKZR010000093.1:0-8810 GCA_964557245.1 uncultured Anaerolineaceae bacterium
GACGTTCATCCCCGGGATCGTCACCCGCTCCGGGTCCGAACGCAGCACACTCGTCGGGACGATCTCTTCGGCGGAGATGATGACCCGCTTCGATGCCCACAGTCCCCAGCGAACCTCGCCATCGCCGCCCCAGAACGCCGCATTGCCTTCCTCGTCGGCCCATTGCACGTGGACGCAGCTCACATCCGGCCTGAGCGCGGGGAGCGCGACGTACTTCTCCCCGGCGAACGGGGACTCCATGACTCGCAGCTTATTCTCTCCCAGGAAGCCGTTCGGCTGCGGGTAGAACTTCTCGGAAACGAAGTCGCTCCCCAGCATCGAACGCGTCGGGATGAACGGGATCCCCAGAGCGCCGGCCATCAACATCATCGCGATAGCCTGGTTCGTGTAGTCCTCGATCTGCCATTCGCCGGCCTGCAGCCGCTCCCGGAACCAGGGGGACTGTGCTCCCAGCGCATACGCCGTGATCAGCCGGTCAGCGCACCCCAGTAACGGCAGCAGGATGGACCCCACCGTCGCCACCGGCGTGAGGTGGCGCTTGCGCTGCCGTGCGATCTCCCATTCGAGCGCGGTGGCCCAGGATGTGTACCCCAGGAAGACGCTGTCGCCGTCTCGGACGAACCGTTCAACCGCCTCTCTCGCGGACATCAGCTTGCTTCGGCGCACGCTCCGGGGCGGGTTCCCCAGGTCGGTCATGCGAGGCCCTTCTGCGGAGTCACCAGGTACTTCTCGCCCGTCGCTTGCTTCCCGTATACCGCGATCGCCTCGAGGCTCAACGCTTCGGCAAGCGAAACTTCCTGCGTGTACGTGCTGGAGAACGTGCTCGTGATCTCCGAGGCGACGCGTTCGCGCAGCGCCTGGGCCGCGGCCGGCCCGATCCGCTGCAGGAACGGCGTGAGCAACCAGCCGCCCATGCTCCACGCCATCCCGAAAGCCCGGTTGAACTCGGTGGGACCTCGGTCCAAACCGCCATAGATGTAGAGCTGCTTGTGCACCGTCGAGCCGTACCGGCTGTATTCGCCGGCTTTCCGGACCGCGGCCGCTTCCATCGCCGCGAGGATCTGCCCGCCCTGCCTCCCCCCACCGATCGCATCGAACGCGATCGTAGCCCCGCTGCGTTCCATGGCGTCCGTGAGATCGTCCATGAACGACGGGGAGCTCGAATCGCAGATGTACTCGGCCCCAAGACGGCGCAACAACTCCGCCTGTTCGGGACGGCGGACCACGTTAACGAGCGGAATGCCGTCCGCTTTGCAGAGTTTCACCAGCATCTGACCAAGGTTCGATGCCGCTGCCGTGTGGACCAGGCCCGTGTGGCCTTCGAGATTCATCGTCTCGGTCATCCCCAGCGCGGTGAGCGGATTGACGAAGCATGACGCGCCCTGCTTGGGCGTCACTCCCTCGGGTAGCGGCAGGCATTGCGCCACGTTAAGCGTGCGGTACTGCGAGTACATCGCACCGCCGAGCACACCGACCGTCCTCCCGAGCAGCGCCTGCGCCACGGGCGATTCCCCGGCAGCGATGACAACGCCGCCGCCTTCGTTCCCAACGGGCAGCGACTGGCCGGTGCGTCCCGCCATCATCGCCACAGCCGCCGGAGGCAGCGTCGCAATGACCTCCGGCCGTCCTGCCGTGTCCGTCGCCTTCGCAGTCGCCATATCAGCGCCACCGAACAGCAGGCCAAGGTCCGAAGGGTTCAGCGGCGCCGCTTCAATGCGGACCACCACGTCGTTCGGCCCGGGCGCCGGCGTTGGTTCATCCACCAGCGAAAGCCGAAGGGTGCCATCGGTCCGCACCTCGGAACGAAGTTGGAGACCGCTTGCTGGGATCATCATGATTCTCCTCCGTCTCTGCGCGGGAGCTTCACCCGCGCTGTGGCAGGCATGAGCACTGCTTCCGTGTCGTCCTGCTCCCAGATTTCGAGGGACACCTCGTCCCCATCGACCGCAGTGACCTTCCCGCGGAAAGTGAGGTCCCGCTCCGGGAACGCTCGTGCGCGGTTCTGCCACGAAAGTCCCATCACCTTGCCCGCTGGCCCCGCCCAGTCCGTCACGTACTGGGAAAGCCATGCGCCCTGCAGTGGACCGTGGATCAGGACATCGGGATGCCCTTCGACGGCGGCATACTCCCGGTCGTAGTGAATGCGGTGCGGGTTGTTCGTCGCCGCGCTGAAGAGGAACAGCTGAGCCCGGCTCGCATTCTTCACCATCGGGGTCATTTCTTCGCCAACGGATATGTCTTCAAGAAAGCGCTGGGTGCTCATCGCGCGATGCTCCGTCCCTGCGCGCGCGCAACCACCACGCCATCCTGGTTCGTGTAGGTCGTTTCGGTCATCTGCAGGACAAACAGCCCCGATCCCCCGGATTTCTCCTCTAGCGACTTGAGCCGCGTCTCTGAGGTGTACGTATCGCCGGCGTAAAGCGGCGCCAGGAACTCCCACTCCTCGCCGCCGAACATCACGCGCTTCACGTTCAGGCTCACCCGCTTGCCTTCGCCCCGGTACAGGCCATCCACGCGCACATCCGCAACCGGCCGGGGCGGGTTGAGCGACCACGCCAGGAATACGGGCGGAATAAGCGTCGTCCGGTAGCCCGCGGCCTGCGCCGCCGCCTCGTCGAAGTACAACGGATTGCGATCATCCGCAGCGAGGGCGAAGCGCTGGGCAGCGGCCGCCGTGATCTGCCCTGAGACCGGCGCACTCAGAAGCTGTCCGATCATCTCGCGCGTCTCGTCCGGGATAAGCGATTCGCTCATTCCACCACCGAAGTTTCGCTCGGCGGAAGAATCGAAAGGTGCGCCATGTCCGTGCCCGGCTCCGCCCCGTGCCAGTGAACTTCCCCGGCCGGAACGTGCACGATGTCTCCGGCGGCCACATGGTGTTCGTGGTCCTGGCTGGCGACAATCCCTCGCCCTTCCGTGATGTACAGGATCTGGTCGGCCGTATGGGTGTGGAACTTGTTCCGCCCGCCATCGGAGAAGCGAACGAGCGAAACGCTCACAGCCTCGCTCTCCTCGTGCGTCACAAGGCGGCTGCTGTGGACCGAGCCGATGAACAACGGCGTGTTGGCGGGCGATTCGGGCGCTTCTCCCTTGCGGACTACTTTCATACGGGACTCCCGGGCGCGAAATGCCCGCGAAGTGTATGCCAAAACGAAGCTGGCCCGCCTCAGGGCACCACGTGGATGACTCCTGTCATCCCGTACTCCTCGTGCCCCGGAAGGTGGCAGATAAAGGTGTAGTCGCCCGGCTTCTCAAATGTGACAACCGTCGTTTTCGTCTCAAACGCCCGCAACGAAACCTCGCTGGGCACATGGTCGTGATAAGGCTCCGTGCCCGTTCGGTGGCGGGCATGGGTCGCGTCGTCGCCCACAATCCACTCGTGGCCAATTGGATCCTGGTTGACCAGTTGGATGCTGATCGGTACGCCCGGTCTGACGGTGATTGCGGTTGTAGTGAACTTCGAAAAGTGGATGCCAATGGTCGCGTGATCCACCGGCTCCGCGGCGTCACTCCCAGAGGTGAACGCCACCGCCGCAGTCACGAAGACCGCGGCGATGAGCGCCAGGCCGAAGCCCCGCGCCGCCCAGATCACGGGTTCACCCTGCGCCGTCCCTGCATCCTCACGACGACGAGCAGCCCTGCAAGGAGGATCCCGGGGATGAGAACCACCCAGACCGCTGCCTGCCCCGCCGAATTCGCGGAACCCAGCCCCGAAGCGTTAGGCGAGCTCACGAGCGGTTTTTCCAGTCCGGCCGCCACCCGGGACGGCGCGTCGCTGCCATCGGCATCCACGGCCAGGTCGTAGTGCAGGTTCTCCACGCTCGAATTGATTGCCAGCTTGGTCAGCCATGCCTCCTCCGGCACCCAGCTCATCCCCTTGTCCGAACGGAGGTCGGAGAGAAGGAGGTCGGAGGCGCTTGCGCTGTACGTGCGGCTCAAACCCGGCCGGAATCCCGGGAGGATGCGAGGTTTTTCATCCGTCAGCAGGTAAACGTCGGCCTGCACCTGGTCCGTTGGTTGCTTGCCAAGGCCGAGTATCCGGAGCGGTACCCAGGGGTTGTCTGTCGGGATCGTCAGGTGGACGGGCGTTCCGTCGCCTGCCGCCTGCCCGCGATCTTTCGCGGCATCCCCATCGAAGACCGCCGCGAGGAAAATCGGGCTCCGCTCCGCGTAAAAGTCCAACACCTCCGGCGCATCTGGGGAGAGCCGGAACCCGTGCTCCTCGGCCCACTGCGCCACGCTCGGCCCGCCGCCGCGTAACACCGTCAGGTCCAGCGCGTCGATGCGCTTCTCGAGGAGCACCTCCGCGCCCCCGGCTGCCTTCGGCGCCGCGGTTGAGAATGCCGCGTCGGCAATCAGGAATTGGGGCTCGGTCTCCCGCACCAGCCGTTGCAGGGTCCAATCCCCGCCCCGTTCGACGTTCGAAGGGATGCCCGGCAACGGGATGAGCGTCCCGAACTCCCCTCCGCCGGTCCCCTGGAATTCGAACGAGGTGACGTAGTGTTCCTCACCGTTGTGATACGCGGCCAGGGTAGTGGTTCGGCCCAGGTTGACTGCCCCGTTGGACCCGATCAGCCCGGCACAGGCTGCGGCGTCGTTAGTCGAGCCAAGCAGGCTCGCCCCCGCGATGACCACCGCTCCCGCCATCGCAAACAAGATCGAGCGCATGTTCTGCCTCCATGGGATGAATCCCATGCGAGGCAAAACGTCGCGCACCCGCGGATTGTTCCCGTCAGGAGTCCTGCCACTGCGGGTCGCGCTTTTCGAACCACGCCGAACGGGCCTCGCGCGCGTCCAACGTCTGGCTCGCCAGCGCCTGGTTCCGGTTCTCCAGCTTGAGCGCCGCATCGAGAGAGATGCCCGTGACCGTTTCGTTGAGGACCTGCTTTGTGAGCCGTAGGCCCAGGGGGCTGGCCTTCCGCGCCATCCCTTCGGCTATGGCTACCGCGGCCGAGAGCAACTCTTCCTGGCCAAGGATTCGCGTGATCAAACCCATCTCTTTCGCTTCCGCAGCATCCACTATCCGGCCCGAGTAGAGCATGTCCGCGGCGTGGGCGGCGCCGATGATCTTCGGCAGGAAGTACGACGAGCCCACGTCCGCTCCGCCCAGGCCGAGGTTCAAGTACGAACACGCGAACCGGGCGTGCTCCGTGCCGATCCGCATATCCGATGCGATGGCGATCGATAGCCCGCCGCCCGTGGCCGGCCCGTTGACCGCCGCGATGATTGGCTGCGGGCAATTTCGCATCTTCACCGTCAGCTCGGCGATGTCTTCCTGGAACGTCAGCAAATCCTGTACGGGCCCCACCCCCGGTTGCCACGCGCCCTCGTTGCCCGAGGCCTTCAGGTCCAGGCCCGCGCAGAAGCCCCGGCCCGCGCCGGTCACCACCAGCACTCTCGTCCCGAAATCTCGCTGACGCTCATCGAAGAATCCGCGCAGAGACCGGAGCATCTCGTGGTCGATCGCGTTCAAGCGCTCCGGCCGATTGAGCGTGAGGATCCCAACGGGTCCCTGTTTTTCGAAGTGAATGGGGCTTTGCATGCGCCGGATTGTACGCAGAGCCAGGCCCGGCTGGTCAGGCCGCGAACCGGTCGATTGCGTCTTTCGCCACGCGGTCGCGGCCGCTCCGCTTCGCTACGTACAGCAGCTCGTCGGCGCGCTTGATTGTCTGGTCGATCGTCTCGAGCGGTCGTCGAACCGTGCAACCGATGGAGACCGTCGTCGGTGTGGATTCCGCGACTGCCTGGCGGATCGCCTCGCCCGTCATCGCCGCCTGCCGCACATCGATGGCCGGAAGGGCCACGATGAACTCCTCGCCGCCGAATCGCCCGGCGAGCGCAACCCGCGGGATATTTTGCGTGATCGCCGTAGCGGCTCGCTTCAACACCTCGTCGCCGCGCAAATGCCCGAACTCATCGTTCAGCCGTTTGAAGTGGTCCAGGTCCAACATCAGAATGCTCGCGGGCACATCGCCCAGCCCGTCGAGCTTCTCGAAGAAGGTCCGCCGGTTGCAGAGCCCGGTCAACGGGTCCGTTTCAGCGAGCGCTCGCGCGCGGCGTTCCGCGTCTCGCCACGCCTCGGAGATGGTGTACGCAAGCCCCATGATCGCCACGCTCATGACGAACATGACCAGGAACTGTCCCGGCTCCGGGTTTCCGATCGCCAGCCACCCCACCAGGAGGTTCACGATCGTGTAACTGGCCACAACGAGGTAACTCAACCCCTGGTACCGCCGCGAATAGCCAATCAGCGCATACAGGTAGATCGACCACACCGGTGAGACGGGATCTCCCAGCGCGATATACACCGCCGTGGCGCACGAAACGTCGAACAGCGGGATCATCGGTTCGACGGCAGGGATGGTTCGCCCTCGCACCCGGTAGGCGAACGAGTAGACGGCCACGAGCACGTGGTAGAGCCACACCCACCCCGCGCAGATCTCCCGTGTCGGCGACTCAATGTCGAACAGCCCGGTGTATGCGCCGATGACGAACACGAACGCTACCGCCGATTGGAGCAGCACGATCGAAGCTTCAGTACGAGCGTGCCGCGCAGCGGCCTGCTCGGCCTGCGAACCGTTCCGGGCAAGGAAATCAGGGAGAACCCCGTGCATCTTGCTAGAAGGTTCGGCACGAGCGCTCGGTGGACGCAGTGGCAATGTTCGCCGGCGATCCGACTCCCTATCGCGCCGCGAGCACTCGCGTCCCGGCAACCAGGTCGGCGAAGCTCCGCTTGTCCTCGCGTACGAACGCAAGTGCCGGTAAGCCCAGCGCCGCGGCCTCAGCACCGAGCGCAAGGAACCCGAGGTCGCTCCCGAACGTCATTCCGAAAAACCCCACCGACCCCGTGATCGGCAGCCAGAGCGCCGCCCACCGCACTGTCGCCCGCAGATATCTGGGCGGTCGGCCGTCCGGCCCCACGACGGTCAGGTCCCATCGACGCTTGGCGTAGTGCGCACCGCTCCGGGCCGTCGAAGGCACTTCAAACAGGAAGAGCGCCGCGAGCATCGCCGCGAACGCCGTCCAGGCAAGAGCCGGATTCACGCTGACAACCGCATATCCGTACTCGTCCGTTTTGAGCCCGCCGAAAAACACCTGGGAGACCATGGCGGCCGCGCCCGAACAGAACGTGCCGGCCGCAAACCACACCGCGGCGTCCATGAGCCGCGAGACCAGGCGCTCCATCGGTTCGGCCAGCATCGGCTCATCGGACTTATGGGTCGATAACTCCCGAAGTAGCGCCGCAGCGCGGTCCGTCGCCGGGTCATGGGATAATCGGACGCTCACTGCCGCCGATGATATCCTGCATCGTCAACTCGCATATGGACTATCAACCTGACCTCGAACGCCTCTATCGGGATGCTCGCTACGAAGTGGACCTCCCGTCCGGAGCCTGCCAGTTCCACATCGGTGACAGACTGCCCCAGCTAAAGGAGGTCACGTTCGCGCTCATCACCGCCTACAACCCGGGTTTCCAAAGGCCCTCCCACGAGGAGAACGAAGTCGCCAATTCACAATTGCGCCGGCGACTCGATGAGCGGGGTTGGACTTACGCCATCGGTCGAGGTATGAGCCCGGATGGCGCCCACATTGAGCCGTCGTTCGCGGTGTTCGGCATCTCACGAGCCGAGGCAATCTCCCTGGCACGACACTTCGGCCAGGCAGCCATCGTCTGGTTCGACGGCCATACGGCCGAACTCGCGTGGATGAGCGAAGCGTCGCTCGCTGCGGACACGTAGAATCCGCCCACTTTCCTTTCGAGGTGCCTTGATGCCCACCGACGCTCGCGTCGTCATTGTCCCCCAGGAACTCGGCACGCCACTGCGCGTCGATGAAGTGAAACTTCCGGACCCCGGCCCGTACCAGGTGGTCGTCAAGCAGTACGCCTCAGGCGTCTGCCATTCACAGTTGCACCAGATCCACAGGCAGCGGCCGAGCGCGGTGATCCTCGGCCACGAATCCACCGGCATCGTCGTAGCGAAGGGCCGCGAAGTCACCCACGTGAAAGAGGGCGACGACGTCATGGTCACCTGGGTGCCCAGGGACGGCGAAAACGCCACCCGCCGCGCCGAAGGCATCGACCTGGCGCTTGCCGACGGCTCTGTCGCGAAGACCACCAGTTCGTTCACCTGGGCTGATGTCACCATCGCTGACGAACAGTACGTGGTGAAGACGCCGGGGAACCACAAGAAAGACGTCACCGCCATCATCGGCTGCGCCGTGATGACCGGCTCTGGCGCCGTCTACTACACAGCAGGCGTCCAGAAGGGCCAAAGCGTCGCAGTCTTCGGCGTTGGCGGCGTCGGTCTCTCGGCAATCGCCGCGGCCAAGGTCGTCGACGCTGACCCCGTTATCGCCGTCGATCTGGATGACGAGAAACTCGAATTCGCGAAGAAGTTCGGCGCGACCCACGGCGTGAACGCCTCCCGCGTCGACCCCATTGAGGCGATACGCGAAATCACCCGCAAGACTGACCCCCACGGCTTCGAGACCTTCGGAGCCGACTACGCCTTCGACTGCATCGGCGTCCGAAAAACGATGGAGCAGATCCTCCCCGCTGCCAGGAACGGCCTGCTCGGTGCGAAGACCGGCGGGACGGCGGTCCTGGTGGGCGTGCCAACCACTTCCGTGGAACTGGACCCACGCGACCTGCTCATCAACGAGAAGAAGTACATCGGCAGCATCGGCGGAAGTTGCCGCCCTGACCGCGACTTCCCGATGTTTCTCCGCTGGTACGCGGAAGGCGACCTGGACCTGGACGCACTCGTCACCCGCCGCTTCAAGATCGATGAGATCAACGAAGCCGTCCA
>CAZKZR010000094.1:0-8795 GCA_964557245.1 uncultured Anaerolineaceae bacterium
GTGGAGTGCCGTGGGGTGGAATTGGTAGAACTCGAGGTCCGCGACTTCCGCACCGGCTTCGAAGCCGAGGGCGATACCGTCGCCGGTGGCAACGTCCGGGTTCGTGGTATAGGTGAACAGACGTCCGGCGCCGCCCGTTGCCAGAACCACACGTTCAGTTTCGTAGATCTCGGTTTCGCCGGTCTGGAGGGCGATCGCCGAGACGCCGCGGATGCGGCCTCCCTCCACCAGGAGGTTCGTCGCGAGGGTGTAATCGAGAACGGTGATGAGCGGGTCGGCGACGGCGGCGGTCAGTGCGGTTTCGATCTGCGCGCCGGTTCGGTCTCCCCCGGCGTGGAGGATGCGCGAGCGGCTGTGCGCGGCCTCCCGGCCGAGAGCGACCTCCCCGCCGAGCGAGTCGAAGGCCACGCCGTACTGGACCAGGTCGCGAATTCGGGCGGGCGCTTCATCGCAGAGCACGCGAGCCGCGTGCTCGTCCACCAGGCCATCGCCGGCGGCGATGGTGTCGCTCAGATGCTGTCCAGGGCTATCGAGTGGGCCGACCGCCGCGGCGATGCCACCCTGCGCCCAACGCGTGTTGCAATCGTCGATGCTGCCCTTGGTGAGGACGATGACCGGACCGAGCTTTCGCGCTTCGAGAGCGACGAAGAGCCCGGAGATGCCGCTGCCGATGACGACCAGCGGCTGACCCGTCATCGGGTGCGTCCAAGTAGAGCGGCCGGCGGCGTGAACATGACTTAGTGTAGATCAGACACGAAGTACCAGCGCAAGCGCGTCAAACGTCCCGTCGCGATACACTTACCGCCGCGCGACGGCGCTCACCCACCCCCGGAGCCTTCCTTTTGGCCATCCTACCTATTCGACGCGCCGGCGATCCGGTGCTTCGCGAGAAAGCCCGGCGAGTCCGCACAGTCGACAAGTCGATCATGAAACTGATCGAAGACATGTGGGAAACGATGTACGACGCGCCAGGGGTTGGCCTCGCGGCGCCGCAGATCGGGGTTTCGCTCAGAGTCGTCGTGATCGACGTCGGGGATGACAACCAGATAGCTCTGATCAACCCCGAAATCGTGAAGCGGAGCGGAGAGCGCCGCTGCGATGAAGGGTGCCTGTCAGTGCCGGGCTATCGCGGCGAAATTACGCGTTCGCGCAAAGTGGTCGCCCAGGGTCTGGACCCGTACACGGGCAAAGACGTGCGGATCAAGGCCGAGGACAACCTGCTGGCGGAAGCGCTTGAGCACGAGATCGACCACGTCAACGGAATCCTCTACATCGACTACCTGGACAGCCCGGACGCGCTCGTCGCACTCAGCGACGCCCCGGAAGTCCGCGGCTAAGGAGCAGGCATGTTCATCGAAAGCATCGCGGCACGTGAAATCCTCGACTCCCGCGGGAACCCGACCGTCCACGTGACGGTACTCCTGGAGGACGGAGCGGTAGGGACCGCGGCCGTGCCTTCCGGAGCCTCGACCGGCGCGCACGAGGCGGTCGAATTGCGGGACGGCGGCAAGCGCTACGGCGGCAAGGGAGTCACCCGTGCCGTCCGTAACGTGAACACGGAGATAGCGAAGGCGCTCCAGGGGTTCCCTGCTTCGGAGCAGCGATCCATCGACCGGCTGCTGTGCGACCTCGATGGCACCGCGAACAAGGGCCGGCTGGGGGCGAACGCCATCCTGGGAGTATCGCTGGCCGTCGCGCGGGCGGCCGCGGAATCGGTGGGGCAGCCCCTGTACCGGTACCTCGGCGGCGCCGGTGCGCACCGTCTTCCGGTCCCGATGTTCAACATCCTGAACGGCGGCAAGCACGCTCCTGACAGCACGGACTTCCAGGAGTTCATGGTGATGCCCGTTGGCGCAGACACGTTCAGTGAGGGCCTCCGCATGGGGGTCGAGATTTACAACGCGCTTCGTGGGGTGCTCCACGATATGGGCGCGATTACCTCGGTGGGTGACGAGGGCGGCTTCGCACCCTCGCTGCCGGGCAACGAGGAAGCCGTCCAGGTGGTGGTGCAAGCCATCGAGAAGGCAGGCTATGTGCCGGGCACGGATGCGGTGGTGGCGCTCGATCCGGCTTCCACCGAGCTCTTCGCAAAGGGCAAGTACGCGCTCGCGAAAGAGAAGCGGGTGCTGACCTCCAAGGAACTGGTGAAGCACTGGGCCAGCTGGGTGGATAAGTACCCGATCCGGTCGATCGAGGACGGCCTCGCGGAAGATGACTGGGACGGCTGGGGCGACATCACGGCACAACTCGGTGAGCGCTGCCAGCTGGTCGGCGATGACCTGCTGGTGACGAATCCAGAGCGCATCCGTAGGGGCATCGAGCAGCGTTCGGCGAACAGCGTGCTGGTGAAACTCAACCAGATTGGGACGCTGACAGAGACGCTCGAGGCCATCGAGACTGCACAGCGCGCGGGCTGGACGGCGGTCATCAGTCACCGATCCGGCGAGACCGAGGACACGTTCATCGCGGACCTCGCGGTTGCCACCGGCGCCGGCCAGATAAAGACCGGGGCGCCCGCCCGGAGTGAGCGGACAGCCAAGTACAACCGTCTGCTGGAAATCGAGGCCGAACTCGGGCCGGCCGCGGTCTACGCCGGCTGGGATTCGATCAAGCAACTGGGGGCCCGGCCGGCGAAAGAGACCAGTGCCCGCGCTCGCGCTCCGCGTGCCGACCGGCGGCCGCCGCGCGCCCGGCACTGAAATGACCCCAGAGCTACGGGCTATAGCGGACCGGTTCATCTACGAACAGGCGACGCTGAAGCACATCACGGCGCTCGCCGGCGACGAGGGCCTCTCCCGCACGGTACCCGGCATGGATTGGACCGTGCGGCAGCTGCTGGGACACCTCGGGGCAAGCCTCGGGAGCTACGACGTGGTCATCCGACGGTGGACGGCGGGTGAGCCGGCACTCGAAGGCTGGGATCCGGACGCGGTCAATGCGGAAACAGCCGCGCGCATGGCTTCCGCATCGCAGGCGGAGTTGCTCGCTGAGTTCGGGCGCGGCCTCGTCGGCCTCATCGCCGCAATGGAGGATGTCCCCGACCAGAAGATGGACGAGCAACTCGGGCGAACCGACGCTCTGACGGCGCTGAAGTCGCTGGCGAACCACACGCTGCGGCACGCAATACCGTTGGTGGACGCGCTGCCCGAAATCCGGATGGACCCCCTCGTCCTGAACTGGCTGCTATCCGCGACGTTTGACGATGCCGAGTCGGAACAGTGGCAGGAACGGCTGCTCGATGAGGCAAGGGCGTACATTGCGTCTCAGCCGGACGAAGAGTACGAGGACGAAGACGAATGACGATCAAAGCTGTGCAAGAAGTGATTGACGAACTTGACGGCCACCGCGCCCGTTTCGAGGAGTTTTGCCGCTCTCTCACCCGCGAGGAATTGGACCGCGCAGTGCCACAGAGCGCGTGGCTTGTCCGCGACTTCATCGCGCATCTCGCGACCATCGACGGGCCCGTCAGCGAGATGTTCCGCTCAATGCACGCCGGACAAGACGCGGGGATTCGCAACACGGACGGCGGCAAATTCGATGTCGACGATTGGAACGACAAGCAGGTTGAACGCCGGCGCGCTCTTGCCGTGGAGGAAGTCCTGGCGGAAGCTGCTGTATCACGCGCAGCGCTCAAGGCTGACATGGTTGTCCTGACTGACGAGGACCTGGCCCGCACGCTCAAGTTCGGCGGTGATTCGAAGCGTCCGGCCGCCGAGATCCCGTTCGGCGGCTACCTGCGGGGTTGGTGCAAACACGACCCGATGCACGCGATGGACATGTCCCGCGCGTTGCCCGACCGCCAGGCGGCCCTGGCATCCTGGTTCGATGACCCGATCATCCAGGGTTATCAGCGTTCAATGAACCGCTGACCATGGAGCGCTTTTCGTATGCCCTGGTGCCCAGCCCGCTCGTAGGCGCCGAGACGCTGGAACCGTTGCGCGACGAATTGATGCGGCGCGGCCAGGCGGCTGTCGTCGTGGCCGGAGAAGTGCCCATGGCGGCGCCGTTTCTTGCCGGATGGGCCAGCAGCATCGCTAAGGCATTGCCCGAGGAGCCAGTCGTTGTAGCCGGGCACAGCGGCGCGGGGCCGGTGCTCGAACTCGTCGCCGAACAAGCGAAAGCGAAGGTGGAAGCTGTGATCGGCCTCGATGCAACGCTCCTCGATGAGGGTGCGCGGCTGCTAGATACCTTCGACGAGACCACGCTGGCTCAAGCGGAATTCCGTGAGGCATTCGCGCGCGGTGTCTTCCCCAATCCCTGGCGGTCCCTAGCACCCTGGGTGAGCGTTGGGATACCGGCGGAGCATGCCGCCACGTTCGCCGCGGGAGCACGCGAACTCCCCCTGGGCTGGTACCACGAACGAGCACCGCATGCGGCGTCAGGGGCGCCACACGCGTACCTCGCATTCGTACCGAACCGGTTTTACGCCCCGATCGTCGCCCGTTGCCGTTCGGCGGGTTGGTTCGTTCGAGAACTGGCGGGTTCGCACTTCGAATTTCTTGTCCATCCCGCCACTGTCGCTGAGGCGCTCGAAGGCCTGACCCGCCAGGCGGTAGGCTGCGAATGACCATGCGTGTTTCGCCGCCAAAGGTGTTTCCCGCCGCTACAGGCGCCGGAAAGCCTCCCATGGACGCAATGGGTAGTGCTGACGCCTTCCGCCAGACGGGTTTCGTGCTTGGCGAGCAGGTCGCCGAGGTGCTCGCCGGGCTGAACCTGGAGGGCGGCGAGGCGGGGGCCAGTGCCGGCTCCAGGTACCGTTCGCAAATGATGGTTTCCGCGTTGGGGCTCTGGTCGCGCTCGTGGCTTTCCCGCCTGGATGCCTTGCACGCGATCCAATGGGGCAACTATGTCGCCGCGGTCACCCTGATTCGGGCGGCTGCGGATCACCAGGCTGGCGAACTCTATCTGCTGCGATCTGGCGCTTCCGAGTGGCAGGAATGGCTCGATGGGGGCGGCATTTCGATCGCGGCGGAACAACACGCGACCCAATTCAGGCTTCACGCTTTCCGGGCGGCCGAAGTGCTCGCCGCGCACGAGGTCCTGGGTCGGGTTTATCGCACGAGCATGGACCTCTCGCTATCTCATTTCGGCTCCACCTTGTTGTTCGCAGGCGCAGGGTCCAGGCCCGAAAACGTGGAGATGACCTTCGGCGACAGGGACTTCCACATGGGCCTCGCAGAGTTGCTTCTGGGCTGGTTGCTTGAGCTAGGCGCCTCCCAACTGGAGGGGTTGACCGAATTCGAAGGAACGTTTGCCCCACTTGAGGACGCGGCCCGGGCGTGGGTCTCACAGGCGGCGGCTACCGTTTCAGGGGTCGAACGGTGCCGAATCGAGGCGGTCGAGCTGGGAGGCGAGCGGCGCTACCTGATGCACAATTGGCGCCGCGAGCCTCGCTCCGCACCCAAGCGGTTGTTGCTCTGAACTCCCGCTAAAGCGCCCAACGTGTACCATCCTTCGCGATGCGATTTCTCGTGCTGTTCGGCTTTTCACTCTTTTCGTTGAGCGCCCTGGCGTTCGCGGCCTGCGGAGGCGATGACGACTCTCCGAAAGGCGGCGGCAGCGATGAGGACTACCTTCGAGCCATCTGCGTCGGCACGAGTAACTTTTCCAACGCCCTGCTAAGCAAAACGAAGCCCGAAGAGATCGCCCAGGTGATTAAGGACTTCATCAAGGAGATGGAGAACACAAACCCGCCCGCTGACCTCGTGAAATACAACGAGGAGTTCATCAAGTACCTCCAGGACGCGGTAGCCGACCCGACTTCCCTGGTCACGCGCGCCCCGCCGCTGCCGGAGAAGAACATTGAGCGCCGGATGGCCGCGCTCGAGCCGACGATTGATGAATGCAAGGATGGGACGTTCTTCAGCCGCTCGGCGACGGCGACGCCCTGAGCGGGCAAACGTAGCGGGCTGCGCAGGTATACTTCGGTGCCTAATTCAGCGCCGATTCGAGGAGAGCCATGGCCACACCGTACGCCTACTTCCAGGGGAACATCGTCCCGCTGAGCGAAGCCAAGATCGGCGTGATGACGCACGCGTTCAATTACGGAACGGCTGTTTTCGAAGGGATTCGGGGCAACTGGAACGAAGAGACGCAGACCGCCTATCTGTTCCGAGTTCGGGAGCACATGGAGCGCCTGGGTCAGAGTGCCCACATCCTCGGCATGGAAATGCGCGATTCGGTGGACCGCCTCTGCGAGTTGGCCGTCGAAGTGGTGGAGCGGAGCGGATTCTCAGAGGACGTGTACCTGAGGCCGATGGTCTACCTGTCAGGCGAAGTGCTCGGCGTCCGGCTGCACAACGTGGAATGCGACACGCTTATCTTCCTCTCGCCGTTTCCCGCGTACCTCCCGGAAACGGCACGGTGCCACACCAGCACCTGGCGCCGCGTGCAGGACACGGGCATCCCGCCGCGGGCGAAAGTCACCGGTATCTACGTCAATAGCGCCCTTGCCAAGACCGAAGCGAACGCTAACGGCTTCGATGAAGCGATCATGCTCAACGAGAACGGTCACGTTTCTGAAGGTAGCGGTGAGAACATCTTCATGATCCGTCATGGACAGTTGATTACCCCCGGGCCAGCCGACAACGTGCTCGAGGGAATCACCGCGAAGAGCGTGATGCAGATGGCGATCGACGACCTCGGCGTGGAGGTTGTGCAGCGAGAAATCGACCGGACAGAGCTGTACATCGCCGACGAAGTGTTCATGACCGGGACCGCCGCCCACCTGACGCCGATTGTAGAAATCGACCGGCGCCGAGTTGGGAGTGGGCAGCCGGGACCGATTACCAGCAAGCTCAGCGCGTTGTTTTACGACGCCATTCGCGGCAAAAGCGAGAAGTACAGCCAATGGTGCACGCCGGCGCGCGCGCGCGTCGCCCGCTAGGCGCGATTGCGTTTCGGCCGCCGCGCGCCCTCGGTGTAATCATCGGGGGCGGCTTCGCCGTCTGGGCACTCGTCGTCGCGGTGGTGGCGATGCTTGCCGGAGCCGGGGCGAACGCGGAATTCAAGACCTTCCTCGCCTGGGCGGTGGCCGTGGTGGCGCTGATTCTCGGTGGGCTCTTCGCGAACTGGGCCTATGCATTGCATTCGCTCGCCTATGAAATCGACAACTCCAACCTGACGATTCGCTGGGGCTTTCGCAGGGTGGTCATACCGATTTCGACCATCCAGAGGATGATCCCGGGCCGCACGCTGGACGTCGCACATGTCAAAGGCCTGAACTGGTGGGGCTGCCACGTGGGCGCATCCGAAGTGAAGCGAATCGGCTACACCCTGTTCTACTCCACGCACAGCACGCCCGATGAGCTCCTGTATTTGGTCACCACCGGGCACGCGTTCGCCCTGACCGTGCTCGACCAGGCCTCATTCGCTGAAGAGATCCAATCCCGGGCCGAGTTGGCGGCGGTCGAAGAGAGCGAACTCCAACGCTCGACGGCGGGTGGCCCAGCCTCCCTTCCGTTCTGGCGAGACCGCGTTTCGATGCTCGTCGTTTGTCTCGCGGGCGTGCTCTGCCTGCTACTCACCGGGTTCGTGTACTCGCGGTATCCGGGCCTCCCGAAAGTAGTGGAACTGAGCTTTCCTGAGCTGGGTGGAGTCGTCCGCGTGGGCGACAAAGAGGAGTTGCTGAGAATCGCCTACCTCGGAGTCGGCGTCCTTGCCATCAATACCCTGGGCGGAGTTGTCCTGCACGCGCGTGAGCGCGCGGCCGGGCTCTGGCTGTTCGCTGGCTCGGGGATCATCCAGCTGGTATTGCTGGGTGCTGCGTTCGTGGCCTTCGCGCGCGCGTAGGTTCGCGCCCCTCGCCGGAAGCGTCTCAAGGCGATACCATCGAACCTCGCTAGCCCCCGTAGCTCAGCGGATAGAGTGTCGGCCTCCGGAGCCGAAGGCACAGGTTCGAGTCCTGTCGGGGGTACCACTGCTCACCTCGCCGCAGGCGCGCAATGCCGCCACTCCGGCGCTACTCCGGAACCGGCGACTCTCCCGTCGGCACGCGGAATCCAGCCTCGATTCCGCCGCCTGCACGAGCACGAAGCCATATCTCGCCACCCAGCCTCGCGACGAGCTTCCTGCAGACCGTAAGCCCGAGTCCGATTCCCTGGACCTCCGGTTCCAGCGGATCAGCCCGGAAAAACGGTTCGAACACGCTCGTGGCCTGCGACTCGCTGATGCCCCGGCCGCGGTCGAGCACAACCAGCCGGACGAATCCGTCCTCGTCCGAGACCTCGACCTCGATTGGCGTTCCCGGGTCGCTGTATTTCTCGGCGTTGCTGACCAGGTTCTCCACCAGTTGCTCGAGCCAGCCAGTTGGCGCGAACACCATCCCCGGTTGTCCCACCACTCTGAAGCTGTGGCGGCGCTCAGGGTCCCGCCACATGCGCGTACTCAAGACTTTCTCGGCACATCGGTGCAGGAGTGCCGGCTCCTGGTTCGAGCGGATTTCGGCGCGCGCAAGCAGGAGCATGTTTTCGATGATCTCCTCAAGTCGGCGCGCCTCCCGTTCGATCAGCTCCGCAATCTCCACTACACCGCTCGAATCGAGCTCCGTCGCCTTCCGTGCCAGGGCATCGGCGAATCCGAGAATCACGGTCAGCGGCGTCTTTAGCTCGTGAGTCGTCAGCCCAATGAAATCCTCACGTGCCGCGAGAGCCTTCTCCAGCGCGACAGTCGCCTCATGCAGCCCCGTGACGTCGTTGATAAGAGCAACAGCCCCTCGCACCCTGCCATCAGGTCCGACGTCAGGCACATATCGCGCATGCAGGTATCGCCGGCCACCGGCCGGGTTCAGGATGTCC
>CAZKZR010000095.1:0-8700 GCA_964557245.1 uncultured Anaerolineaceae bacterium
AGGATCCGGAGAAGAGCCTCTGGTTCTGGTCGTACAACCGCGGGAAGAACTCGGTGGTAGCCGACATCGAGACGGATGAAGGCCGTCAGCGGATTCGCGACCTGGCGGCTGGAGCCGACTTCCTGATCGAATCGTACGCGCCCGGATACCTCGATTCGCTCGGACTCGGGTACGAGACGTTGCGGGCGCTCAATCCGCGGCTGGTGATGGTATCGATCACGCCGTTCGGGCAGACCGGTCCGCGAGCGGGTTGGGCGGCGAGCGACCTGACCGTCTGGGCTTCGGCCGGAGTCATGAACCAGACGGGTGACGACGACCGCGCCCCGGTGGGGCTGGCCCTGCCGCAGGCTTTCCTGCACGCGGCGGCGGAAGGGGCGGCTGGGGCCTTGATCGCCCATGCCGCGGCGGTGCGCGACGGCATAGGGCAGCACGTTGACGTCTCGGCGCAGGCTGCCGCGATGATGGCGACGCAGTCCTTCGCTTTGACCGCTGCATGGCGTGATTCGGAGATCAACCGGTTCGCCGGAGGCCTCAAGTTGGGGCCGTTGACGCTCAAGTTCGTGCAGCCGGCGAAAGACGGATTCGTCTCGGTGACGTTCCTTTTCGGGAGCGCAATCGGGCCATTCACTCAGCGTTTGATGGACGTGATGTACGAGCAGGGCTTCGTTGACGAGGCGACGCGAAGCAAGGATTGGCTGAACTACACCGTGTTGCTGATGACGGGAGCGGAACCGGTAACCGAGCTGGCCCGCTGCACCGAGCTTATTGGCCAGTTCACCTCGGCCCACACCAAGCAGGAACTGCTGGACCTCGCGATGGAGCGCCGCTTGCTGATCGTACCGGTCAGCACGTCCGAGGACTTGCTCTCTTCGCCTCAGCTGGCAGCGCGAGATTTCTGGCGGGAGCTGCCGGCCGCCGATGGAAGCGCGTACCGCTACCCGGGGCCGTTCGCCAAGTTCAGCAAGACACCTCTGCGCTACACGCGAGGGGCACCAAAGCTCGGGGAACATTCCGAAAGCGTCTCCGCGCGGTCTCCACAGCCCAGTGGCTCCGGCGGATCAGGAACGCGGGCCCAGCCGCTGGCCGCGCTGAAAGTGGCCGACTTCGCGTGGGTGATGGCCGGCCCGGCGGGGAGCCGCTACCTGGCGGATTACGGCGCGACCCAGGTGAAGATTGAAAGCACAACTCGCATCGATACCGCGCGGACGCTCAATCCCAACTTCGATGGTGCGCCAGGCCCGGAGCGATCTGGACTCTTCGCCAATGTAAATGCCGGGAAACTCGGTTTAACGCTGAATCTCGCTCTACCCGAAGGGCGCGAGCTGGCGCTGCGGCTGGTGCGTTGGGCCGATGTCGTGGTCGAAAGCTACACGCCGCGGGCAATGCGGAACTTCGGCCTCGATTACGAGTCGCTGCGGAAGGAAAAGCCGGACCTGATCATGTTGAGTTCCTGCCTCGGCGGGCAGAGCGGGCCGTGGTGCGAGCTCGCCGGATTCGGGACGATGGGCGCCCAGCTCGCCGGGTTCGGAGAGCTGGCGGGGTGGCCGGACCGCACGCCGGCCGGGCCGTTCGGGGCCTACACCGACTACATCGCGCCGAAGTTCACGGTCGCGGCGATCATGGCTGCGCTGGATCACCGGGGTCGCACCGGAGAAGGCCAGTACATCGACCTCTCCCAGTCGGAGTGCTCGCAGCAGTTCATCGCTCCCGCGCTGCTGGATTTCCAGGCGAACGGCCGCGTGATGAAGCGCATGGGGAACGCCTCGCTCGTGCACGCGCCACACGGGGTGTTCCCGTGCGACGGCGCCGACAAGTGGGTCGCCATCGCGGTCGAGAACCACGCCCAATGGCAGGGCCTCTGCGAAGCGATCGGCGCTTCCGACTGGGCGGCAGACGCCCGCCTCGCGACAGCGAAGGGGAGGCTGGCGGCGAGCCAGGAACTGGAGGCCCGGCTGGGCGACTGGACGGCGCAACGCCCCCAGGACGAGGTAGAGACGACGCTGCAGCGATGCGGCGTACCGGCCTTCCGCTCGGCGACGAGCGCGGACTTGCTCGCCGATCCGCAACTCGCGCACCGGGGGCACTTCATCCAGGCCGAGCATGCCGAACTTGGCCCGGTGACGATCGAAAGCTCGCGGTTCAAGTTGTCGGATACGCCGGCACAGGTGCGGCGGGCTGGACCCGTCTACGGGCAGGACAATGAGTACGTGCTCCGGGAGATCCTCGGCCTGAGCGAGGACGAAGTAGTGGAATACATCGCCGCGGGCGCCGTCGAGTAGGACTCAGGGCTCGACCCGGCTGATACCGGGGACCCTGTCAAAGTCTCGGTCGTAGGAAAGCACCTCGGCCGATTCTGATTCGAGCGCTGTTGCGGCGGTGTATGCATCGCCGAAATCCAGGTTGTATGCGCGGAAGAGGGTCAGCGCGGCGATCACCCGTGCTTTGTGTTCCACCACGAATCCCGGGTGGGTGATCAGTGAGACGAGCATCTCGGCAGCGTCTGACCTCGAGATACTGTAGAGGCTCGGGCTCGTCAGTACGTACGCAGCGTCCGCGATCGCCATCGGCGTCACCGTCACGGCAGTCTTCCCCGCGACCACCTGCTCGAAGAAGGCGCGTGCTTGCTCCTGCTTGCGGACGTCGTCGCCGGTTAGGAACCGAATGATCACGTCCGTATCTAGGCAGATGGTCATGGACGGCGATACTTGCGAGCCAGCCGGTCCTCGTAGGCTGAACCAACGGGGTCGTCGCTGTGCGAATCGAGCTTGCCGGCGGCGCCGGCAAGCGATTCCAGCGTTGGGAATCTCAACGGCCGAAGAACCACGTCGCCGTCCGGCTGGACAACGAACATCACCCGATCGTGGTCGCGCAAACCGAGCACTCGCCGAATGGATACCGGGATGGTCACTTGTCCCTTACTTGTGAGCGTCGCCACAACGTCCTGAGATTCCCTTACTTGAGCCATCTGGTAAGCATATCACGCTTCCACGGGCTCCTTGGCATGCTGTTTGACCACCAGCACGCGGTCCACCCGCCTGCCGTCCATGGCCATGACGCGGAACTGATAGTTGGGCACTTCAACGCGATCACCAACCCGGGGAATTCGGCCGAGGCGGTGCATGATGAATCCGCCGACCGTGTCGTAGTCCTCGCTGGCCAGTTCCGCGTCAGTGGCATCCTCGACATCCGCGATGAGGGCCAGGCCGCTAACCAACAGGTTGCCGGCGGCCAGAGGCCGCACGGTTTCGGTCTGCTGGCGGCCACCGCCAAGCCAGCGGCCAAGCAAGCGGTACAGAACTTCGTCGGCGGTGAGGATGCCGCTGGTGCCGCCGTGCTCGTCGACGAGGACGACAATCTGGACCTGCCGGGCACGCATGGCCTGGACTGCAACTTCCACGCTGACGGATTCAGGAATGGCGACCGCGGGTTCGATGAGCGCGCGCCAATCGGTCCCGCCCTGGCGGACCAGCCGGAGTAAGTCCTTCGCATCGAGTACGCCCAGGATGTGGTCCAGGTCCTCTTCGAAGACGGGATAGCGCGTGTGCTGGTGCTGATCGACGAGGTCCAGGACGTGCTCCAGTGGGTCTTCCGCATCGATCGCGACGACTTCCGTGCGCGGCACCATGATCTGGTCAGCCTGGATGGCACTGAATTCGAGGGCGCGACGGGCGAGCATCAGTTCGCTGGTGGAAAGCAGGCCGGCGCGGGCGCTGGCCTCGATCACGAGCTCGAGTTCTTCGGCGCCGAGGTTGGATTCGTGCTCGCTAGCCGGATGGATGCCGAACGGCTTAACCACCAGCCGGCCCGCGGTGTTCATCACCCAGATAAAGGGCCGGAACACGCGGTTGAAGATCGCTATGGGCGCGGCTACCCAGAGTGCCGTTTGTTCCGAGCGCTGGAGGGCGAGCGTTTTGGGGGCGAGTTCTCCGAGGACAATGTGCAGGGTGGTGATGACCGTGAACGCGACGAAGACCGCGGCGGCGTGAGACACAGCCGGAGCCCAACTGCCGACCAGCGCTTCCACCGGCGGCTCGATGACATGCGCGAGGGCTGGTTCACCAACCCAGCCCAGGGCGAGCGACGACATGGTGATGCCGAGCTGGGTGGCAGCGATGTAGTTGTCCAGGTCATGCAGCGAGGCGAGCAGGAGCTTCGCGCGGGATTGCCCACCGGTGGCGAGTTGCTCGATGCGGCTGCGCCGGACCGCCACATAGGCGAACTCCGTGGCCACGAACAGGCCGTTCGCGGCGACGAGGATGACGACCGCGACGAGGCCAATGACGGTGAGGGTGGTATCGGACATTCCCGTATGGTAGCGGGTGCGCCAAAAGGGGCCGTGTGTGTCCCCCTGCGCCTAACTCTCTCGCGGGCTCAGGGGATGACGGCGAACACCTCGTAGGTGACCTGATCGCCTGTGCTGACCCCTCGCGAAATGGCCTGGATGTTGTTCAGCCAGGCGTAGCGGTCATCACCGGTTTCGAAGAGCGGCGCGGTGACCACCTTCAGCGGTCCGTCCTCTCGGACGCCGATGCCTTCGTAGCGCATAAAGATGTCGGCGCCGTCGTCGGTGCGCAGCATGATCCGGACATCGAGCTTGATGCTGCCATCGGGCCGGAGGGTTACCCAGTCACCGCCAGAGTTATCGACGGTCCCACGCAGGCGGGGCCCCTCGAAGCTGCCGCCAGTTACGGTTACCACGACGCGGGAACCCTGCGGGCCGTTCATCAGCACCGGGGGCTTTGCGCGGAGAGTGGCGATCAGGGTGAAGAGATGTTCGAGGGTCGGGGCTTCCGGCATGGGCGGACTGTACGGGCCGCCAGAAGTCCGCGGCAAGAGCCAGCCTACGGGGTTGCCGGTTTCGGCTTGCGGCGGAAGCGCATGCGCAGAAGGCCGCGAATGTCCTCTGTCGCCGTGCTAATGATCTTCACCTTGGTATCGGTGTCTTCAACCCATCGAACCGGCAGTTCGCAGATCTTCAGACCAGCCTGGTGCGCCAGGATGAGCATCTCCGTATCGAAGAACCACATGCGGTTCTCGATGTGCGGCACGGTGGCCTCGACGGCTTTGCGGTTGAGCGCTTTAAAGCCGCACTGCGCGTCTGAGATCTTGAGTCGTGGGAATGTCATGCGAATCAGGGCTACGTAGCCTCGCGACGTGATCTCGCGCTTGAGCTGGCGGTCGGTCTTGGCGCCCCTGGCGAGGCGGGAGCCGATGGCCACGTCGCAGCCCCGTTCGGCCACCATCGCGATCAGCTCGGGCAGGTGGTTGATGTCGGTGCTAAGGTCGACATCCATGTAGCTGACAATCTCCGCATCGCTGCCGAGCCAGGCGTCACGGAGGGCGAGGCCACGGCCCTTCACCGTGAGCACGAGGGCGTGGACGCGTTCATAGCGGGCGTCGAGTTCGCGGGCGAGTTCCGAGGTGCCGTCGTTTGACCCGTTATCTGCGATGACCAGCCGCCAGTCGTACTGAGGATTCTGTTCGAACAGCGAGAGCGTGGTGAGCACGCTTTGCTCCAGGACCTTCACTTCGTTGTAGCAAGGGATGACGACATCAACGCGCGGCGGCATTCGTGGATTGTCAGCCGAGTGCGGTAAAGGCGCCATCAGGGGAACGGAGCACGCGAAAAGCGGCCAACAAAAACGCCGGTCTAAATTGACCGGCGTCCTGATTCGATGGCCCGGGGGAACAGCTACGCGGACTTCGCGGTGAGGGCGGCGAGCCGGCGCTTGGCGCGGTCCGCCTTGCCCGTGTGGATGGCGCCCATCTTCGCGGCGCGGTCCAGGGCCGAATAGGCCTCGGCGAGGGCACTCTTCGTGGCTTCGTCATCTCCCGCGGAGACGGCTTCCCGCAGACGGCGGACCGAGCCACGGGCGAGGGTGCGGCGGGCGCGATTTCGTTCCCGTTCGCGGAGGGACTGGTGCCAGCGCTTAATTGCGGACTTATGGTGAGCCATAGGTAAGGTATCCGGGCCTGTAATTCAGAGTGTCGAACGAAAAGAGTAGCGCGAGCAGGGGGTTGGGGCAACGCGGATGGCCCCCGACAGCGCAGCGACGCGATCGGTGCACGTTCTGACCTCCGAGCGTAGGATGCGCGGCAGTTGGGCAAAGGATAAGGCGCGATGACATATCAGCAGTTGTTGTTCTCGTTCGAAGGTCGCATACCCCGGCAGATCTTCTGGATCGCATGGGGAATCGGAGTCGCCGTTTCGTTCATGGTCTTCTTCGCATCGCCAATCTTCGCGATTGCGAGCCTCGTCCTCATCTGGCCGCAGATCGCGATCGGGTGCAAGCGTTTCCACGACTTCGGGAAATCCGGCTGGTTCCAGTTGATCGGGCTCATCCCATTCGTCGGCGGGCTCATCGTGCTGGTCTGGGCGGGCGTTACCCCGAGCGACCCGGGAGACAACATCTACGGGCCGCCGTTCCAGGGGCTCAAGAACCAGTAGCCGCCGCGCGGCGGAGCTTCCGGCCGCCTTCCAGGGATAGCACGCGTACGCCGTCGCCTTCGATCACGGACAGGTAGGTTTCGACTTCGAGGCCCGGGAAGCGCTCGGACAGGATCGCGCGCGCTCGCGAGAGGTGCTCTCGATGCACTTCCTCTTCCTGGCGCCTGGTGGAGAGGTCGCGGTACATGCCGCAGGTCATGTGGTTCATCAGAAGGATTCGCTGGAAGCCGTGTAGTTCGAAGAGCAGCCCGATCTCCTCTTCCATGGTCTGGCGGGCGGCCTCGCTGGTGGGCAACACGATCTGGCGGACGCCACCGGGCCGGGCTATGAGGTCATAGGCGTTGTTCAAGCCGAGGTCGATGCGTGCTTGCCGCTGGACCGAGACGAAGCGGAAGTCAGAGCAGGAAATGACGAGCGCGCGGCACCGCGCTTTGCTGAGCTTGATTCCCATGGCGTCCATTCTTACGCACCAAGCAATTACAGGAACACAGGATCCGGAAATGCTCTTCTATTGCAGCTGCGGGCGGCGATTGGCCGGGGCAGCAGGTGCACGACTCGTGCTCCCGCTTGAGGCCGGGAAGAGCGGTCGGTACAGCCACCATGCGAACGACGCGAACACCACGGCGAATATGACGAAGCTCACTGCCTGGCCCATCGACTGGTTCGGGTCATCGCGAACCACCATGACGATGCCCATGGCCGCGACGGATGGCGGCACCAGCGCGAACCAGCCAACCATCGCGTAGAGGGCCTTCGGCGCCCACGTCAGCCCTTTGAGCAGCGCCCATCCGCTCACAGCCGCCGCCGGTGCCGCAATCGCCAGGTCCAGGAACGAAATCACCCAGAATGGCGTCGGGTTTTCGAGGTACTCGGCACGAGTGGGGGCGTCGCTCAGGGTGTCGCTGAAGGACTTGAGGTACAGCCCAAACACCAGGAACACCGGAAAGGCGAAGAGGAAGACCGCCGCGCCCCGGCGACGGGCGGGGGTGAGTGCCGGAAGTTCTGACGCCCTCAGTCCGTTCCATGTGAGGAGAAACACGCCGCCCGCGACCATGAACAACGCGTAATGCAGCGCGAAGAAGCGTTCGTTGTTCCCGGGCGTGGTGATGTACTGAGGCCCGATGACGTACTGGGGCAACATGTACAGGGCGAAGCCGGCCGGACCGAGGGCGAGCGCCCAACCAGAAGTTCGGCCGCGATGAACCAGGGCTGCCGCCACCAGGCAGAGCGGCACCACGGCGAACAGGGCGACCGCATCGAGGCCGATGCCCTGGTTGTCGATGGTTTCGGACCAGCGATAGCGAATCACGTCGAGGGCGACCGGACCGAGCAGGGAATTCGCGGCCAGCCCGGCCGCGAGAACGAGGAGCGTAGCGGTGAGCGGTTTGCGAGTGTCCATGGTGGACCTCCCCGGTCACTGTCCCATGACCCGTGCCGCGTGCGAAGGGTCTTCCGGGCCGCGGGGATCACCCGATCGGCTCTAGGGCCGTGGCTGACGCGAAGGCAGCGGGAGCGTGCTGACGAACTGAGGCGCATCCGGAGGAGAGCATGCCGACTGGCCCTCCTGGCGGCATGCCCCGAGGATGAAGTGCGAGAGATCCAGTTCGGCCATCGAGCCGTGATCCTTGAGATTCACAGCGACGCGGTCGAGGCCGCGGGCGGCCGCGCCGAAGAGCACGCGGCCGTCGCGGCTGAACACCCAGCCGGTGCAGGCAGCTTTGAACGCGCCGGGGCCTCGTTCGCCGAACTGAGTGGCGTCGTAGTCCGGCTGCCATTCGACGTCACATCCGCTGTGCGGGTCGCGGGCGACCAGGGCGAGGACTTCGCCGGAGGCTTGCCGAACAAGGTAGAAATGGACGCGTCCCGGCTCGCCGCCGAGACGGATGATGACCTCGCCTGGTTCCGCATTGGCGTCGCCGGGCGCGGGCATCGTCAGCGTCAGCGGACGGGAGTTGTTGCGGGAGTTCATGAAGCGGCCGACTCCCAGAAAGCCAGCGAGCACCGCCACGAACAGCAAACCGATGAGCGCATTCCGCCGCGTCATGGAGAGATGGTAGCACCGCCGGCAAACCCACTGCTTACCGTGCTCAACCGCGGGTGGCGCTATCATCGACCGCGTTGCGCCGCCCGTTTCGCCTGCCGCAAGTGACCTCGTCCCGCCTGGCCCTCTCGGTGCTGGTCGCCGCCGGGTGCGTGCTGTTCGCGGCCTGCGAAAAGCCGGACGCGTCCTATGTGACTTCCCCTTCGATGAA
>CAZKZR010000096.1:0-5451 GCA_964557245.1 uncultured Anaerolineaceae bacterium
GACTGCGCGAATGCGACAGAGCCGCCGTACAGCGCAGCAATGGCGAACGGGGCTGCTCCGACGAGAAGCAACCGTTTGGGCAGGATCATTTCAACCTCCAATAGTCGAGGAATAGACAAGCGCTTTGTCCGTAACCAAGGCTAGAGAGAGTTTCGGAAAGCTAAGGTGTTCTTTATGAGCAGGATTAGAACGCTCTCATTTCCAGAAGAGGAGGCGATTGTTTCTCAGTATTTTCTCAGTAACTTCCGCGCCATCGCCGCCACCTGGAGCGATGCTCAGCCGGCGAGAGCTAATTCCGCCACATCGGCGGCTCGCCACCCTCTACTATCGCGTCGCCGCCGGAGTAGCCCATCGGGGCGCCGTCGGCGCGCCAGCACGCGGCGCCTTCTAGCAGGCCGTCAGGCCGGCGCATCACGCCGTTCATTCCCCCGGCGACCTTCAGCGGGGTCACCACCGAGTGGCCACGCGCCGTCAGGCCATCGTGCAAGGAACTGAAGCCCGGGAAGCTCCGTTCAATCTCGAGCACCGGCCCCTGGTTCCACATGCGGGGCGCTTCGAACGCCTCTTGTAGCGTCATCTTGTGGTCGATGACGTTGGAGATCGCCTGCGCCACCGCTCCAAAGATCTTGAGTCCGCCCGGGCAACCGAGCGTCATAAACGGGTCGCCGTCCTTCAGCACGATGGTTGGAGACATAGACGAAAGCACGCGCTTTCCGGGAGCTATCGAGTTCGTCCGGCCCGAATTCGGGTCCATAAGCTCCATGCAGTCGTTGAGGAGCATGCCGGTGCCGGGCACGGTCACTTTGCTCCCGAAGCCCATGTGCAGCGTGTTCGTGGTCGCGACGATGTTGCCGTCTTCGTCGATTGCGCAGCAGTGAGTCGTCGATTCGACGAGCGAGGCCGGGCGTACCCCGGCGCTGTACTGCTTGGCCCGCTCGAGGTCGATGTCCGGCCGGCGCGACTCGGCGTACTCCTTCGAAGTGAGCCATTCCACGGGCACAGCCGTGGCCGCCGGGTCAGCCACGTAGGCGAAGCGGTCGGCGAAGGCGAGCTTCATGACTTCGGCCCAGAGGTGCACGGTCTCCAGGGAACCGAAGCCCATCGCTCCGACATCGAAGCCCTCAAGCCCGTTGAACATCTCGATGATATGCAGCGGCCCGGAGGACGGTGGTGGCGGCCCGACGATTTCGTAACCCCGGTACTCCCCGCGGACGGGCGCGCGTTCAAAGATTCTGTACTCCTCGATGTCGCGCATGGTTATCAGACCGCCGTTCGCCGCCATGTCCGCAGCGATCGCATGCCCGAGGGGCCCGTGATACAGGTAGTCTGGTCCGTGCTCCGCGATCGCCGCCAGGGTCCGTCCGTAATCCGTTCGGCGCAGCGTGTCGCCTACAGCGGGCACGCGGCCGTTTGGCAGGAACACCTCCGCGGTCGCCGGGAACGGGCGGATGTTCGCCTCCTGCATCTCCGTGATGGCCCGCAGGTACGGGCTGACCCGGAAGCCGTCGCGCGCGAAACGGATCGCCGGCTCCATGACCGTCCCCAGGGGCAGCCGGCCGTATTTTTCGATCGCCGTGGCCCAACCCAGCAGCGTTCCGCCAGTCGCAACCGAGAGGTGCCCGACTTCGTTCAGTTCCCCCTGGACTTTATGGTCCACGCGGCCCGGAATCGGTTCGAACATGTCTGGCGTGGCGGCGCCTGGCACCGTGACGTAGTTATCGATGACGGTGCTGGTCCCGTCGGCCAGCCGGATGTTCACGAATCCGGCGCCGAAAATCGTGACCATCATTGGTTCGACTACGGTCAGCGCGAACATCGTCGCTACGGCGGCGTCGACTGCGTTGCCTCCGCGCACCAGCATCTCGGTCCCCGCCAGCGAGGCGAGTGGATGATTGGATGTCACCATCCCTTTGGATGCGATTGCCGGTTGCTTGATGGTCATGTCCGGGTTCTACGCCGCTCAGGGCGGCGAGGGAAGCGCTCGGTGGTACGATTCCGGCGTGCCGGGATTCGACGTTCACACTCACCTTTTCGCTCCTGGGCAGATTGCGGGGCGCGACTCGATCGCCAGCGGCGACCGGACGTTTCGCGAAATGTACGCCGACCCCTCGGCGAAAATGGCGACGCTGAGGCAGCTGCTCGAAGCGCTCGATGAGGCATCACTGGAGAGCGCGATCGCCGCGGGCTTCGCGTTCTCTACCGAAGACAACCTGATCGAACAGAACGAGTACTTGTTCTCCGCTGCGAAGGCATCGGCCGGCCGGGTACTGCCGTTCGCTACAGTGAACCCTGCGCTGGCAGGGTGGGATCGCGTAGTCCGGCACGCCATTGACCAGGGGACGCGCGGGTTCGGTGAGCTGCGCCCCCACAACCAGGGATGGGATCCCTGTGGCGCGGCGGCCGCGCGGCTCTACGGCATGGCGCTGGACGCGGGAGTTGCGCTGCTCTGGCACTGCAGCGAGCCCGTCGGTCATGCCTACCCCGGCAAAGCGGGCGGCATCACCCCGGCGGAGTTAGTGTCCGTGGGAACACAATTTCCGGGCCTCACGATGATTGCGGGCCACCTCGGAGCAGGCGCATCGTTCTACCTGCAAATGCCAGAGGTAAGAGCTGCCATTGATTCCATCTATTTCGACACCGCGGCGGCTTCGCTGCTGTATGATGACGAGAGTGTCGCGCGGCTCGTGGAACTTGCGGGTCCGGATCGCGTGCTCTTTGGCTCTGATTACCCTCTGCTTTCACCCCGTCGGCAAGTTCAGCGCCTCACAGCGCTCCTTCCCGGTGCGGTTGTGGAGGCGGTGTGTGGCGGCAACGCCCGGAGACTGTTTTCGGATAACGGCAACAAATGAGTGAATTGGAACACGTGCGCCTCTTCGTCGCGTGCGAAGTGCCAGACGATATCAAAGAGACCATTGGCGAAGTCATTGAGGGTCTCAGGCAGAAGAGCGGAAGCGACGTCCGGTGGATCCGGCCCGAAGGCGTCCACGTTACCTTGAAGTTCCTCGGCGAGGTGCCGACCAAGAAGTTGCCCGCCGTGAAGCTCGCTATTCAGGAAGCAGTCGTCGGGCACTCGCCGTTTGAGCTGGAGTTCTCGCAGATCGGCACCTTCGGTGGACGCGAAGGATTGCGGATCATGTGGGTAGGCATTGCGGGCGATGTACTTCGCCTGGAGGCGCTCGTCCGAGCTGTCAACGCGGCGCTGGCGGTTGTCGGATTCGAGCCCGAGCGAAGGCCCTTCCGTCCGCACCTCACCCTCGGTCGAGTGCGAGACGAGGTCCCCACGCGGCGCCGCGCTGAAATCGAAGTTGCCGTGGGTAAGTCCGGTGTGCCGCAGGTGAGCTGGAGGACAGCCCAGGTCTCCCTGATGCGCAGCCGGCTGACTTCGTCCGGTGCGACCTACGAAGTGCTTGCGACTTTCCCACTGCGAGTTATCGCCCAGCCGAACTGAACCTCACCAATCGTCCCAGTCGTACTGGCGGCTCGGGCGTTGTGCCCGCCGGATGAGCGTGTCCGGGTCATCCAGTTCGTGAGGACTGATGCGCCGGCCGACGAGCGCTTCGATGCGTTCATAGAGCATCTCTTCGGGTACGGACCGGTTGGCGAGCAACCAGCGCTCCAACTCCTCAATCTTGATCTCCATCGACAGTTCCGCCGGGTTCGGCGGGTCTGCCAGAAAGCGCAGGCAATAGCGGCATCCCTCGGCCTGTTCGAACGGCACGAGGTGAATATCGCATTCGTCGCGTGTCCGGCGTGCGACCATGGCTTTCATTGTAGAAAGCCGAGGCAAGCGAATCGCGCCATCGACAATCCTCGGTGGCGAACTCAAAATCGATGTGGCAATGAGTAAGAAAGACAAGAAGAAGCAGAAGCACAAGAAGTCCGCGGCCATCGTCCCGGCCACGGCGGAAGCCCCGCTGATCGGTTCCGCACAGCAGGAAGCGCCTCCGCCGATCGAGGGCCCGGCCCGCGCGATGGTGATCATGGCCCACCCGGACGACGCGGAGTTCCTCTGCTCGGGCACGGTGGCGAAGTGGTGCAAGGAAGGCTGGGACGTGTACTACGTGCTCGTCACCGGCGGGGATAAGGGGACGCACGACGACACGATGCACCCGGAAAAGCTCGCGGCAATCCGCGAAGAAGAGCAGCGCGCCGCTTGCCGAGTGCTCGGCGTCAAAGAGTGCATCCTTCTCGGCTACCCCGACGGCTTCACCAGTGAAAGCGCGGAGCTCCGTGGCCAGATTGTGCGGTTGCTGCGGATGTACCGCCCGGACGTGGTCATCACCTGGGACGCGTTCCGTGGGACGTTCAACCATCGGGACCACCGCAACGTGGGCCAGGCGACCATGGACGCGATCTACCCGATTGTCCGTGACCGGCTGTTCTACCAGCGTGACGAAGAAGACGGCCTGACCTCGCACCAGGTGAACGAAGTGCTGCTGGCCGGGGCCCAGGACGCGGATTACGTCGTCGATATCACCGATGTCTGGGAAAAGAAGGTCGATGCGATCCTCTGCCACACCAGCCAGATCGGTGAACGGACGAAGGAGACGTTCCTCAAGGAGCGCGCCGAACGCGAGGCAAAGGAGCCTGGCAAGCCGATCGAGGAGCGGTTCCGGCGCTGGAGCATCCGCCGCCCTCCGCGCCAAACGAAGCCTGAGGACGAAAAGAAGGACGCCGAAGCCGTAGCCGCCAAGGCCAAGCCACAACACGTCGCCTGACCGACCCTGGATTCAACCGGGCGGTTTTCGAACGGGTTAGCTCCAGACGCGTAGGATTCGCGCCATCACATTCTGCCCGCGAAGCCACCGCGGGAGCCTGAGGTTGGCGCATGTCCTACGAAAACCTGGTCTACGACAAGCAGGAACACATCGCGACGGTCACCCTGAATCGACCGGAGCGGCTAAATGCCCTGAGCCGGGGACTCCAGCTCGAAATCCTCGAAGCGGCGAAGGAAATCCGCGGAGACGACGACGTCTGGGCAGTCATTTTGACTGGCGCAGGCCGCGGATTTTGCTCCGGTGCCGACATCAGTGGGCCCCGGCCGGAAGGCCCTGAGTCTACCCCACCCCAAAATCAGCTCCTTGACGAGTTTCACTGGGTCGGCGACCAGGCGTTGGCCATATACAACCTGGACAAACCCACTATCGCCGCGATGAACGGCGTCTGTGCCGGCGCCGGCATGAGCCTGGCGCTCTCGTGCGACCTGCGCGTCGGTTCCGAGAATGCGCGCTTCCGCAGCGTCTTCCTTGAACGGAACCTGTCTCCCGACTCTGGCATGAGCTGGTTCTTGACCCGGATCCTGGGATACAGCCGGGCCGTCGACCTCATCCTCACGAGCCGGGATGTCGCCGCGGAAGAAGCGTACCGCCTGGGACTCCTGGACCGGCTGGTGCCGCATGACCGGCTGATGGAAGAGGCGCTCGGCCTCGCCCGGCAGATTACGCAGTGGCC
>CAZKZR010000096.1:5551-8682 GCA_964557245.1 uncultured Anaerolineaceae bacterium
TTCCCCTATACTCCCGGGCACTATGGACTTTCGATTCACCGCAGAGCAGGAAGACTTCCGCTCCGAGGTCCGCTCATTCATCAAGACCGAGTGGCCCAAGGCGCGCGAAGGCGAGTCGTTCACGAAGAAATTGGCCGCGAAAGGCTGGCTGACGATGTCCTGGCCGAAGGAACACGGCGGCCAGGGAACAGACCACATGCTCCAGCTCGTTTACAACTAGGAGATGGCCTACAACCGCGCCCCCGGCCAGACCATGGGCACGGACCGGGTTGGGCCCACGATCATCCTCTTCGGGACGGATGAGCAGAAGAAAACGTACCTGCCGCGGATCATCAAAGACGAAATCACGTGGTGCCAGGGTTTCAGCGAGCCTGGTTCCGGTTCCGACCTCGCCAGTCTGCAGACCCGCGCGATTCGCGACGGCGACAACTACGTCGTGAACGGCCAGAAGATCTGGACGTCGAACGCCAAGGAAGCCGATTACATCATCCTCCTCGCGAGGACCGACCCCGACGCGCCGAAGCACCGAGGAATTACCTATTTCCTGGTGGACATGAAGTCGCCCGGGATCACCGTCCGGCCCTTGATGCAGATGACCGGCCAGGCGGGATTCAACGAGGTCTTCTTCGACGATGTTCGCGTCCCCGCCAGCGCGGTAGTGGGCGAAGTAAATCGCGGCTGGTACGTCTCAACGGCAACGCTGGACTTCGAACGCTCCGGCATTGGCCGGGTTATCGGCGGGCTCAAGACGTACGAAGAGATCGTCGACTACGCCCGCAAGACTCCGGCGCGCGAGGCAGGCGGCGCGAGCCTCTGGGATGACCGGGCCATCCGGCTGGCGCTCGCCGACATCGGCCTGAGCTTCCGCGTTGGCCGCTTGTTGAGCTATCGGGTCGCGTGGATGCAAAGCCAGGGAATGGTCCCGAACTACGAAGCGTCCATGGCCAAGACACTCGGCACCGAACTGCACCAGCGAATGGCTCGCGTCGCCATGAACACGCTCGGCATGGCCGGGCAGGTGATGAGTGGTCACGCCGCGGAGTTGAACGGCGTAGCGGGCGGCACCTACTTGTCTACCGTCTCGCTGACTATTGCTGCCGGGACGTCCGAAATCAACAGGAACATCATCGCCCAGCGCGGTCTCGGCCTGCCCCGCGGCTGATCCAGCCCCGGGCCACGGCTTCGAGCCAAAGGAGTGAGCATGAACGCAGTACAGACGAAGCTGGGAGCGCTCAGTGGCGCAGCGCGCGAAGGGCACCTGGCGTTCCTCGGCATTCCCTTCGCGGCCCCACCGGTGGGCGAACTTCGATTCAAGGCGCCAGCACCTGCCGAGCCGTGGGAAGACACACGGACGGCGACGGAATGGGGTTTCGCAGCGCGCCAGACCGGCCACCCGATCCCCGGATTCGCGGCCAGCGGCCCGCAGGACGAGGACTGTCTCTATCTCAACGTTTTCACCCCGGCCGCGGATGGCCGGAGGCGACCGGTCCTGTTCTGGATCCACGGCGGCGGATTTACACACGGCGCCGCTTCCGAGGCGATGTACGACGGGGGCCGGCTCGCCGTCCGGGGCGATGTTGTCGTGGTTTCAGCGAACTACCGCCTTGGCGCCCTGGGTTTCCTGCACCTCGGCGATCATCTTCCGGATCGCGGTGTTTCAGCCAACTGCGGCATGCTCGACCTTGTCGCCGCGCTCGAATGGACACGTGACAACATCGAGGCGTTCGGCGGCAACCCTGCGAATGTCACGATCTTCGGGGAATCCGCGGGGGCCGCAGCGGTTGGGACTCTTCTCGCGATGCCGGCGGCGAAGGGCTTGTTTCACAAAGCGGTACTGCAAAGTGGCACGGGCCGCGCACTGGACCGCGAAGGCGGGAAGCGCGTCGCCGGGCTGGTGCTTGATGAACTGGGGCTCAGCGGATCTCCCGCGGACATCCTGACTGTCGCTCCGGAGAGGATTCTCGAAGCGCAGACGGCTGTCGCGGCGAGACTCGGGCGCGCAGGTGGCCCGCTCTACGGCCCGGTCATCGACGGCGAGTCGCTGCACAAGCAGCCGATGCAGGCGATCCGGGATGGTGATTCCGCGCACGTGCCGGTGATGCTGGGCACCAACCGCGACGAGTCGAAACTGTTCGCCGCAACGATGCGCCGCGACCAGCCGGAGGAAGCGGGGACGCTGAAAGCAATCGGTGCTGTGCTTCCAAAGGCGTCTTCAGATCAGGTTGCGGCATTGCTCGAGGTCTACCGGAAGTCCCGCTCTGAAAAAGGCTTGCCGACCTCCAATCTCGATATGATCGACGCGGTCCAATCAGATGTGATGATGCGCATCAATGCAGGAAAGATGGCTTCCGCGCAGGTCGCCCACCAGCCGAACACGTACCTCTATCTGTTCACCTACGCTTCTCCCGCTCGTGGCGGCTCGCTTGGTTCGTGCCACGCCCTGGAAATGCCGTTCGTGTTCGGCACTACCGATGCACCGGGGCAGGACAGGTTCGCGGGGACTGGCCCAGGTGTCGAAGCACTTTCCGCGAACATGATGGACGCCTGGTTGAGCTTCGCCCGCAGCGCCAGTCCCGGTCACGAAGGCATCGGCGAATGGCCCGCCTTCGAACCGGGTTCCCGGCCGACGATGATCTTCGACATGCAGTGCGGTGTGGAGCGTGACCCGTTTGGGGCCGAGCGCCAGGCGATCGAGGCCCTCATTTCGTGAGCGAGGACCTGCAACCGAACGGCGTGCTCAAGGGCGTGAAAGTGCTCGATTTCAGCGAGTACATCGCCGGTCCCCTTGCCGGTGAGATGCTCGCTGACTTCGGCGCCGACGTCATCAAGGTGGAGCCGCCTCACGGCGACTTTTGGCGCCACACCGCGCCTGTCGCGCCTGCTGAGAGCCGCGGCTTCATGGGGGTCAACAAGGGCAAGCGAAGCATCTCGCTGGATCTCAAGAATCCGGCCTCGAAGGAGGTTCTGCACCGCGCCGTGAAGGCATCCGATGTGATGCTGGCGAACTACCGGCCCGGGGTGGCCGCCCGCCTCGGCGCGGATTACCAGACGCTGAGCGCCATCAATCCGCGGCTGATCTACTGCGAGAACACGGCCTTCGGTTCGAAAGGTCCGTACCGGGACCGGCCAGG
>CAZKZR010000097.1:0-8640 GCA_964557245.1 uncultured Anaerolineaceae bacterium
GTTCGGCGATTGCAGCTTCGTTCTTCCGGGCATCGTCCTGCAGCCCCGAGAGCCATGATCCTCCTGTGGAAGCGAGCTTTCGGCCGGCAAGCGCGTCTGCCACCGCTTCCACGCCCAGCGCGGCGTCGGCGACGAGGCCGAATTCGAGGTCGGCGGCGTTAGTCATCTCTTCCGGGCTGATGTCGATCTGCGCGAGCCGGACGCTCTCGGCGAACCTCGGCGCGCGCCCGAACTGGAAGATCCAGTTGAACCGCCCGCCGACCATGAGCACCGCATCTGCCCCGGATAGCGCGGACGAGCGGGCCGCGTTCAACATGTGCGGGTTGTCGTCCGGGACGATTCCACGGCCCATGGGAGACGCGACGAAGGGGATGCCAAGGTCGACCAGTCGGGTCAGGGCCGCTCCAGCATCCGACCATGCGGCGCCTTTGCCGACCAGGATCAGCGGCCGCTGCGCGGTCGCAAGCATGTCAGCGATGCGCCCGGCCAGTTCTTTGTCGGGGTGTTGGCGTGAGACGTCCGGAGAGCCCTTGCGGACCGGGACGAGGTCCTCTTCAAGCCGGCGGCGGACGAATTGGCCGGGGAAATCGAGGTAGACGCCACCTGGGCGGCCCGAAACGGCCTTTCCAAGCGCGAGGTGGACCAGTTCGGGAATTCGTTCCGTGCTGTCTACCTGCTGAGCCCACTTCACGCCGGGCCGGGCGAAAGCAACCTGGTCCGCTTCCTGGAATCCGCCTAGCCCGCGTGTGCGCCCATCGACACTCCCGCCGAGGACGACGAGTGGCATGCAACTTTCCGTAGCCACGTGCAGGCCGGTGACGGTGTTGATCATCCCGGGTCCAGACCCGGCGATGACCACCCCGGGCTTCTTCTTGATGTAGCCCCAGGCTGAGGCAGCGAAACAGGCCGACTCTTCGTGACGGCAGTTCACTACTTTGATGCCTTCGCGTTCCATTCCGGACATGACTTCGATCATGGGTCCGGCGACGACGCCGAAGGCTGTATCGATGCCGGCTTGCTTGAGTTGTTTCGCGACCAGTCGACCACCGTTGATTTCGGCCAAAGTTGTTCTCTCCGGGAGGCAGGTTGTTGTGTGGCGGTGAGGCTACGCACCTTAACGCGCGCTGTGAAGCACCCGGGCGAGGCGGACAGCCTTCGGCCAGCCTGCTAGGATCGCCCATCTTTCGCCGGAGTGCTGGAAATGACTCTGCCGCTTGAAGGCCTTCGCATCCTGGACTTCACCCAATACGAAGCCGGTACGAGCGCGACGCAGACGCTCGCGTGGCTTGGCGCCGATGTGGTGAAGGTCGAGCAACCGGGCATCGGCGAGCCGGGCCGGGGCCTGGCCGCAGGTCCGCATGACCGCTGGTACTTCCTGAACCTCAACGGCAACAAGAGGAGCATCACCGTCAATCTCAAGCACGAGCGCGGCCGGGAGTTGGTGAAGCAGCTGGTCCCGCGCTTCGACGTGGTGGCCGAAAACCTCGGCCCCGGGGTGATGGAAGGGTTTGGGTTGGGCTATGAAGACGTGCTCGCGCTGAACCCCCGCGCCGTTTACGCCACGATCAAGGGTTTCGGTTCGAGCGGCCCGCACGCCCACTTCCGGAGTTATGACATGGTGGCGCAGGCCGTCGGAGGGGCAATGTCGATCACAGGGACCGATGAGACCCCGCCGCTGCGTTCCGGTGCGACCTACGGGGACACCGGCACCGGCATGCAACTGGCCATCGGCATCCTCGCGGCCTACATCCGCGCGACGAAGACCGGTCGCGGCGGGCACGTCGAAGTTTCGATGCAAGACGCAATCGCGAGCTATTCCCGGGTCGGCATGCTCAGCCGGGAGTTTCTCCCGGACCCCGTGCCGCGCGTTGGGAACAACCTGAAAGGCCTTGCACCCACCGACGTTTACCCGTGCAAGCCGTTTGGCCCCAACGACTACGTGTACGTCGTCGCAGTCACGGGGGCGATGGTTGAGCGTCTGCTGATTGCAGTCGGCTACCCGGAGCTCGTCGATGACCCGCGTTGCCAGGATGCGCTTGCACGGCGGGATAACGAGCCTTGGCTCCATGGGCTGGTGGCGGAGTGGGTCGCTCAACGCACCAAGCACGAGGCAATGACCGAGCTCCAGGAGGCCGGCGTGCCCGCAGGCGCCGTCTTCGATTCAGGCGACATCTTCAACAGCGAACACCTGAAATCGCGGGGCATGGTGCAGGTGGTGGACCACCCGACCCGCGGCGCCGTGGAAATCCTGGGCAACCCCATTCAGATCGACAGAGAACCCTCGCGGTTAGAGCCTGCGCCGCTGCTGGGCGCGGACACGGAAGGCGTGCTGCGCACAGAACTGGGCCTGTCCATGGCGGAGATCGCGGAACTGCGGACGCAGTGCGCGATCTAGCGGCTAGCGAAGCATCGCTGAAAGTTCTTCCGGGGAGCGAGCCGGCATCAGGCACATCATGTTCTCGCAGACGTAGGCGAGCGGTTCGTCGCCGGCCGGTTCCCTCCCTTCGAACATGGGGAGTCCATCGGCGTCGGGCGTCGGAGCGATCGCTGTCCAGGGCAGGAACTTCGCGGCCGCAGCTTGTTCGAGCACGACCCGGCGTTCGGGCGAGCCCACGACCACAAGTTCACGGGATGGGGACGCGTAAAACTCGATAGCCTGGAGGATGGTCCCGAAACCGGTCACCGCGCGAAGCAGGTGATCCGCGACCTGGGCCGTCACCTCTTCAGCTGGGCGCTCCCAATCGCTGCGGCTGTAATAGCGGGCGAGCCAGAGACCCAGGAGGGCTGCGCTGCCATTTCCCGATGGCGTCGCAGAATCGAAGAACGGCTTCTGCCGGAAGAGTAGCGCCTCTCCGTCCGCCGCCGTCTCGAAGTACCCGCCCGATGATTCATCTCGGAACTGCGACTGGATGATCGCCCAGAGCTCTCGAGCCCACTCAAGCAAGGCAAGGTCTCCGGTGAGCTTGAAGAGCTCGATCAGGCCCAGTCCGACGTAGGCATAGTCTTCGAGCATGCCATCCACGCGGGCGGCGCCAGCCTTCCACGTGTGGCGCAGGCGGCCATCACGCCAGGCTTCGGCGCGCAGGAAGGCGGCAACCTCCGCCGCGGCCACCTGGTAGCGGACTTCGCCCAGGACCCGGCCCGCTTCGGCGAGGGTCGCCAGGGCCAGGCCGTTCCAGGATGTCAGTACCTTGTCGTCGAGCCCGGGGCGAACACGCCCCGCTCGCGAAGCGAGCAGCGCCTGGCGGGCCGCCTCCACCCGCTCGAGAACTTCGGCGGAAGTCAGGCTGAAGCGTTGGGCCAGCTCTTCCAGGTTTGCGCGGGCGCTCAGGACGTTCCGCCCCGTGAGTTCAGGGTGGTGGGGATCCCGGAAATTGCCCTCCCGGGTTACGCCGAACCAGGCGGCGGCAAGCTGCGCATCCTCGCCGGTGACGGCTTTCAACTCCTCGGCGGTCCAAACGTAGAACTTGCCTTCGATGCCTTCGCTATCCGCGTCCAGCGCCGCGTGGAATCCGCCCTCCGCGTCTCGCATCTCCTCGAGCAGGAAGTCGAGCGTTTCGCGGACGATGCGGGCGAAACCTTCGTCGCCAGTCACCTGGTAGGCATTGAGGTAGATGCGCGCGAGCTGGGCGTTGTCGTAGAGCATCTTTTCGAAGTGAGGGACCATCCATTCGCCGTCGACGCTGTACCGAGAAAACCCGCCTCCGATCTGGTCGTACATCCCGCCCGTTGCCATCGCGCGGAGGGTGTGCAGCACCATGTCAATGGCGGTTTGGCCGAGGTCAGACTCCTTCTCCCTGGCGTAAACCGAGAGGAGGAACGCGAGATTCGTTGGAGACGGGAATTTCGGAGCCATCCCGAAGCCTCCCCATTCGGCGTCGAAGACTTCCGCGAAAAGCTCAACTGCGCGGTTCGTCGTTTCGTGCGAAGGGTCGTCCCCCGCGCCGGGAACGCGCTTCGCGGCGTTCTGCAGGTGTTCAGTGATCTTCTCAGCTGACCCGATCACCTCCGCGCGGTCGGTGCGCCACTTTTCGCCAAGGAACTCCACGAGACGGCCGAATCCCGGGCGCCCGTGCCCATCGTCTGGCGGGAAGTATGTCCCGGCGTAGAACGGCCGGCCCTCCGGGTCCATGAAGACCGTCATTGGCCATCCGCCGGAACCCGTGAGCGCCTGGACCGCATTCATGTACACCGCATCAACGTCGGGGCGTTCTTCGCGGTCGACTTTGATGTTCACGAAGTTGGCGTTCATGAGGGCCGCGGTCTGCGCGCTCTCGAAGGACTCGTGGGCCATCACGTGGCACCAGTGACACGCGCTGTAGCCCACCGAAAGCAGTATCGGTTTGTCTTCCGCCTTCGCCCGGGCGAATGCTTCTTCGCCCCAGGGAAACCAGTCGACCGGGTTTTCGGCGTGCTGCAACAGGTACGGGCTGGTCTCTTTGGCGAGTCGGTTCGGCATCCTTCGAGCGTACAGCACCCTGTGCGATGAGCACGCGCCTGGTTCGACAAGTGCCACCGCGAGTCCGAGAATCCGGCAATGCCAGCTGACTTCGTCATTCGCAACGCCCGCGTCATCGATGGTTCCGGATCTCCCGGATTCGAGGCGGACGTAACAGTCTCCGGTGGGCTGATCACCGGAATCGGTTCTGCAGGGAGCGCGTCGCGGGAGATCGACGCGTCCGGCCGGGTGCTCTGCCCCGGTTTCGTTGATACGCATTCACACGACGACGGAGCGTTTATTCGCCACCCCGGGATGGCGTTCAAACTCGCGCAGGGCGTGACTTCGGAAATCAGCGGAAACTGCGGCTTCAGCACCATCCCGAACGAGCCCGGCCGGGAGTACATGCCCGGGGATATTTCTGGCCCCGGCTCGGCGTGGACGGACCTGGACTCGTTCTATGACGCCTGCCTGGCGAACAAACCCGCGATCAATAACGCCATGCTCGTCGGGCACAACCGGATCCGCGCCCACGTGGTCGGGTTGGAGAAGCGGCTGGCGACAGCGAACGAACTGTCAGAGATGCGCGGTCACGTGGCCCGTGCCATGGAACAGGGCGCCGTGGGGTTCTCCACCGGCCTTATCTACGAGCCTGGCCGTTACAGCGACACCGAAGAGGTGGTGGCCCTGGCCTCGGAGTGCCGTCCCTACTCCGGCATCTATGCGACGCACATGCGCAACGAAGGGGACAAGCTGTTGGAGGCCGTCGACGAGGCGCTGCACATCGCGCGCGAAGCGGCAATTCCCCTGCATATCTCGCACCACAAGTCCGCCGGCCGCAGGAACTGGGGCCGGGTGGCGGCGTCGCTGGCGAAGGTCGATGAGGCAAACGCGTCCGGGATGGACGTGACCCTCGACGTTTACCCCTACACCGCGGGAAGCGGCCCGATGTGGCAGTACGTGAACCTGCAGAACATCGACGTGGAATGGGCCAATGGCGTGATGATCGCCAGCGCGCCGGACTTTCGCGAATTCGAAGGGAAGATGGTCCCGGACATCGCCCGGGATCACGAGTGGACGATAGAAGAGGCCGTGACGAACATCATCACCAGTCCCCGCGGGCGCCAGGTGATCTGCATCCACTTCATCATCGATGAGGCAGATATAGAGACGAACCTCCGGCACCCGAAGATGCTCATCGGTTCGGACGGCATTCCCGAACTCAAAGGCAATCCTCATCCGCGGCTGTTCGGCACAATGCCTCGCGTGCTTTCGCGCTACGTCCGCGAGCGGAACGTCTTGAGCCTCGAGGACGCCATCCGACGCATGACCAGCGCCTCCTGCGAGCGTTTTGGGCTGGTCAACCGCGGCCTCGTGAAAGAGGGGTTCGCCGCCGACCTCGTGCTCTTCGACCCTGAGACGGTCCAGGACCTCGCGACCTACGAATCGCCGAAACAGGAGCCCGCTGGAATCAACCTCGTCATGGTCAACGGACAGGTCGCCTACGAAGACGGCCAACACACGGGAATCGGCAGCGGGCAGATGCTGCGTTTTAAACGCTAGTGCCCCGTCTGTTCCTCATCGGAGGCTCCGCGGGAGCGGGAAAGACCACGGTTGCGCGCTCGCTTGCGAATCATTTGCAGGCCGGATGGCTGCAGGTCGATACGCTCTGGATCGCGATGCAAGAAGCCGCGCAGCCGGGCTCCGACATGTACCGGACGCTGCGCGTCGACGAGCGGATCGTGAACTCGACTGACCCCCTCGAACTGCTGGTCGCGGCCCATGTGCAGGCATCACGCATCGTTTGCGCCGCGCTGCCGCGAGTGTTGCAGTTCGAACTGCAAACGCACGACACCCTTGTCGCAGATGGAGCGTGGCTGCTTCCGGAGTTTCTCGCCGGTCTGGCGATCAACGGGGTGACGGTGCGCAGCGCCGTCCTCCATGAAGAAGACCCGATTGCAGTGCAGGCGGCGATGGATTCGCGGCGCGAGATGAAGATGGTCGCGCCGTGGCACGAACGCAGCGCGCGCGCTTCATGGGCGTACGGGGAGTGGCTGGCTGGCGAGGCTGACCGTTTCCACGTACCGCTCGTTGCCGCCCGCCCGCGTTCGACACTGTTCCCAAGGCTCATGGCTGCGCTGGGTATCTCCGACGGCGTAGACTCGCCCGGCAAATGACCACTGAATTCTCCGCGCTGCGGCCCGGTTTGTTCGACGGACGCGCGGCGCTGGTTACCGGCGGTGGCCGAGGCATGGGCAAGTCGATCGCCTTGCGGTTCGCCGAACTGGGCGCGGCCGTGGTGGTCACGGGCCGGCACATTGAAACGCTCGAAGAGACGGTGGACCAAATCACCCGCAGTGGCGGGACAGCGTTAGCTTTCGCCGGCGATATCCGCCAGACCGAACAGGTGGATGCACTCGTTGCCGCGGCGGAAGAGCGTTTCGGGCGCATCGATTTCCTCGTGAACAATGCCGGCGGACAGTTTCCGGCGCGCCCATCGGAAATCAGCGACAAGGGCTGGCGGTCGGTGATCGACCTGAATCTGAACGGCACCTGGAACATGCTCAGCAGAGTTGGTCCGCTCATGACCGCACAGCGATTCGGCGCAGTCGTGAACATCGTCCACGTGTATTCGTTCGAACGCGGGGCGCCGCCATTTGTGCACTCTGGAGCGGCGCGCGCCGGGGTGGTGAGCATGACCCGGACGCTTGCGAACTACTGGGCACGCCACAATGTGACCATCAACGCGCTCGCGCCCGGCTCCATTGCGACCGAGGGGCTCCGCGAAAAGGAATACGCCCAACTGGACACGCCGGACTACGAGACGCTCCAGGTGCGCGATGTGCCGGCCCACCGCCTCGGCGATCGCGACGAAATGGCCGAGATTTGCGCCTTCCTTTGCTCGCCCGCAGCCCGCTACATCACGGGTTCTGTTATCACCGCGGACGGCGGGCAATCGCTGGGGAACTGGACCGACGTTTGGGATATGGAAACGCCCTAATCGGCGCGCTCTGTATAGTCGGCTGTCACTCACCCTTCGTCTCTGGAGTTTCGCAATGCAGATGCCAGCAGTTGCCCTTGCCGCCGCGGCCGGCCGCAGGAAGTGGACGGTCGAAATCGCTCAGAAGCTGGAAGCGGCGGGCTTCCAGGGCATCTACTGCGCCAGCTTCGGCGATGGCATGGGGCTGTGCCTTTCGATGGCCCACGCGACCAAGACCATCAAATTCGGCACGTCGATCATGCCAATCTACTACCGCGTCCCGTTCGATCTCGCGCAGTCGGCGGCGTACATCCATGAAATCAGCGATGGCAGGTTCTATCTCGGTATCGGGGTCAGCCACGAACCGTCGCTCAACCGCATGGGCGTCAAAGCTGGCAAGCCGCTGACGGACACGAAGAATTATGTCGCGGCCATGCGGGAGTCGGCGCAACAGACCGGCCCCCTGCCGCCAATTGTGCTCGCTACGCTCCGCACAAAAATGGTCGAACTGTCGACCGAAATCGCGGAAGGCGCGGTGTGGGCGAACGCCTCGCGTTCCCACATGGGCGATTCGCTTTCGCACATTCCCGCTGACAAACGGGAGGGCGATTTCTTCATCGGAGATATGATCCCGACCTGCATCGATGACAACGACCCCGGTGCTGCCGCGAATGTCAGCAAGCGGACGCTGACCAGCTACCTGATGCTCCCCAACTACCGGAACTACTGGAAAGAGGCCGGCTACGTCGAGGAGATGGAGGCCATCGAAGCGGCCCTGGCCCGGCGCGACCGCGACGCTTTGCCAGGACTGATGACGGACCGCTGGCTCTCCGATAGCACGCTCTATGGCACGAAAAAGCAGGTGATGGAAGGCCTTGAGGCCTGGTTCGCCGCGGGTGTGAAGACGCCGATCCTCGTTCCATCTTCGACAAGCGGTGGCCAGGTGAAGGCGATGGAGGAACTGTTCGCGGCGTTTGCATAGCAGCGCCGAGCGCACGGTTCGCGGACAATGGACTCGTGCTCGAGCATGAACTCCGCATCGCCACGGAAGCCGCACTCCACGCCGGCCAGGAAGTCCTGCGCCTTCGGCGCGAAGGCGTGCGATACGGACGCAAAGACGGTTGGGAGTTGGTCAGCGAAGCTGACCTCCACGCATCCGAGATCCTGCACGCGGCGCTGACTTCTGCGTTCCCCAGCGATGGCTGGCTAGGCGAGGAACACG